>JBCCMW010000022.1:0-19738 GCA_039026175.1 Pseudomonadota bacterium | reverse complement strand
GTGTAGCCCGCGCCGGTGGGGTTCGAGGGTGAGTTGAAGATGAACCACTTCGTTTTCGGCGTAATCGCGGCCTCCAACTGCTCGGGCGTCAGCTTGTAGGCGGTCTGCGCCTGGGCCTCGGCGATCACAGGCTCCCCGCCGGCCAGCAGCACCATGTCCGGGTAGCTGACCCAATAGGGTGCCGGGATCAGTACTTCGTCGCCCGGGTTCAGCGTGGCGATCAGCGCGTTGTACAGCACCTGTTTGCCGCCCGTGCCGACGCTGACCTGGGCGGTCGTGTAGTCGAGCCCGTTCTCGCGCTGGAACTTGTCGGCGATGGCTTGCTTGAGCTCGGGGATGCCGTCGGGCGCGGTGTACTTGGTCTTGCCCTGGTCGATCGCGCGCTTGGCGGCATCCTTGATGTTCTGCGGCGTGTCGAAGTCGGGCTCGCCGGCGCCGAGGCCGATCACGTCGCGCCCGGCCGCCTTCAGCTCGCGCGCTTTCGTCGTGACCGCGATGGTGGGCGAAGGTTTCACGCGGGCCAGGCTGTCGGCGATGAAGGCCATGGTCGTTCTCCCGGATGTGGCGGCCTCTGAGGGGGCGGGCGGGGCGCGTCGCGGGTGCCGCCGCTTCCGCCCCATGGAGGCGTACGCCGCACCGCGGCGCGCCGCAAGCGAGCGGTTGGCCTAGCCGCGCCGATGCCGGCGATTTGCTCGACCCCGTGGCCCGACCCGGTGGTCCGGCCCACTGCCTCACCGCTACGCTCCGGCCCAGTGGCCCGACCCAGTGGCCCGACCCAGTGGCCCGACCCAGTGGCCCGACCCAGTGGCCCGACCCAGTGGCCCGAACCCGTGGCCTGGCCCAGTACCCCAACGCTGTGGTCTGACCCCGTGGCCCAACGCTGTGGTCTAATGCTGTGGCTTGACGCTCTGGCCCGATGCTGTGGCTGGCCGCGCGGGCCGAGACGACGGCCGAGCGGCGCGCCGAGGCAGCACCGGACCGCCGAGCCATCGGCCCGATGCCCCAGGGCCCGTGCGATGGGCTGGTGCGGGCGCGACGCTGACCTGATATGGCACAGAGGCGAGGGCGAAAGTCGACGCCCGGCGCGTGTCGCTGGCCGCCGGTCAGGCGTCGCGGCGGGTCGTCCTTGCATCGGCGCTGGCTGTCACAAGGGCACCACCGACCCCAGGGAGCGCGTTCCGCAAGTCGGAAACAGCGCATCGCCTCGGCAGGGGCGGGCCGGCACGGCCGATCGTGCCGGGCCCGGCACCGCGCGGGCAGGACGGGCACCGGCCCATCAGCGGGCCCATAGACGGGTACTGGGCGGGCGGCTGAGCACGGGCCGGGTGGTCTGGGCCGGGTGGTCTGGGCCGGGAAACGAAAGACGTCCGGGGGCGAACCGGACGACCACTGGGCGAGGACTGGGAAGAGGACAATCCGATGGACGATTTCAGCGACCGGGCCGCGACCTTCGGGGACCGCATGGCACTGGCGCGCGAGGCGCAGGGGCTGAGCCAGGGCCAGCTCGCGCGCCACCTGGGACTGAAGGTCGAAAGCGTGCGCAACTGGGAGGCCGACCGCGCCGAACCGCGCGCCAACCGGCTTCAGATGCTGGCCGCCTTCCTCAACGTCTCGATGATCTGGCTGTTGACGGGCCGGGGCGACGGCGCGCCCAACCTGGAGCACGAGACCCTGGGCACCGCGCCCGGCGATCTGACCGGCATCCTGGCCGAGATGCGGGTGATCCGTCAGAAACAGGCGCGCCTGGCCGAGGAGATGGGCCGGTTGGAAAAGCGGCTGGCCGCCCTCGCCTCGGCCTGATCCCGCGCCCTGCGCCCCGGCCCGGCACGCCTAAGCCACCCACTCGAGCGGTTCGCCAAACCGGTTCGCCAGACCGGGGCGCCAGACCGGGGCGCCGGACCGGGGCGCCGGACCGGGGCGCCAGACCGGGACGGCAGACCGGGACGGCAGAGTGGGGTGCCACTCCGGTTCGCCAGTCCAGGGCGCCAGACTGGGGTGCCAGACCGGGATACCAGCCCTTGCGCCCCCGGGCGCCTTCGCCAGGATGGCGCTCGGCAAAGCGGGCCGGGGGAGCGCGATGGCAGGCATCCGGGTTGGGGTCGACCTTGGCGGCACCAAGATCGAGGCCGTCGCGCTGGGCCCCGGCGACCGCGTGCTGGCGCGCCAGCGCACCCGTACGCCGCGCGACGATTACGCCGGCATCGTACGCGCCGTTGCGGGCCTGGTGACCGCGGTCGAGGCGACGGCGGGCGCGCGCGCCGGCGGCATCGGCATCGGCATTCCCGGCTCCTTCTCGCCGGCCACGGGGCTGGTGCGCAACGCCAACACCACGATCCTGATCGGCGAGCCGCTGGACCGCGACCTGCGAGCGGCGCTGGATCGCCCGGTGCGGCTGGAGAACGACGCCAACTGTTTCGCGCTGGCCGAGGCGCAGGCCGGCGCGGCGCGCGGGTATGGCGTGGTCCTGGGCCTGATCCTGGGCACCGGCGCAGGGGCGGGCGTGGTGATGCACGGCCGGGTGCACGTGGGCCCTAACCGCATCGCCGGCGAATGGGGCCACACGCCCCTGCCGCGCCCCGAACCCGACGAGACGCCAGGCCCGCTCTGCTATTGCGGCCGGCGCGGGTGCCTCGAGCTCTGGGTCTCGGGCACCGGGCTCGAGCTTGACTATGCCCGCGACCGCCCCCGCGTGGCCGGTTCCGAAATCGCGGCCCGGGCGGCGGCGGGCGAGGCGGCGGCCCAGGCGGCGCTGGCGCGGCATCTGTCACGGCTGGGGCGCGGTCTTTCGGTGATCGTCAACATCCTCGACCCCGACGCCATCGTCATCGGCGGCGGGTTGTCGAACATGGCGCATCTCTACACCGACCTGCGCGCGGCGACCCTGCCGCACGTGTTCAGCGACTGTTTCGACACCCCGATCCTGTGCAACAGCCTGGGCGACAGTGCCGGGGTAATCGGTGCGGCATGGCTGTGGCCGCCGGCCGAACGGGACGCTAGTGTCGAGGCGTAGCAGCATCCAGGAGACCAGGATGGCAGGCGAGACCCGGGGAGGCGCGTCGCGCGCGCCGGAGACGCGCGAGACCCGGCTGAAGCGCCTGCGCATCCGGAGCTGGCGGCGCGGCACGCGCGAGATGGACATGCTGCTGGGCCCCTTCGCCGACCAGGGGCTGGCGGCGTTGGACGAGGCGGCGCTGGCCGCCTACGAAGAGCTGCTCGAGGTCAACGACTGGGACCTCTACGCCTGGATGGCCGGCAAGGCCGAGGCGACGCTGCCCCACGCGCCGATGATCGCGCGCATCCGCGCTTGGCACGGCATCGCCTGACGGCCCCGCCGAGGCCTCGCCCGGCCCCAATCGCCCCAGCGCCGCAGCGCGGCCCCGGCCCATCGCAGCCTCGGCCCATCGCAGCCGCGTCCCGGCGCGGTCCCGTCCCAGCGCGGTCCCGTCCCAGTGCGGCCCCGCCCGGGCGCGGCCCCAGCGCCGCACGGCCTTGGCCCAGCGCGGCCCCGGCCCAGCGTAGGACATGCCCGGCACGCTATCGCCCCGTTGCGCTGGCCCATCGGTCTGGCCTAGGCCCCTCGCACCCCGCACGGTCCGGCCGGATCGCACAGACGGGGCAGCGGCGGCGAGGAACGGCATGGCGACGATCGGCTTTATCGGGCTTGGCAACATGGGCGGGCCGATGGCGGCCAATCTGCTGGCCAGGGGACACAGCGTCCGCGGCTTCGACATGGCCGAACCGGCGCTGACGGCGCTGACCGCGGGCGGCGGCACGGCCTGCGCCAGCGCGGCCGAGGCCGTCGCAGGCGCCGGGACCGTGGTCACCGCGCTGCCCGCCGCGCGCCATGTCGAGGCGGTCTACCTGGGCGAGGGCGGCATCCTGGCCGCCGCGGCCCCGGGCACGCTGTTCATCGACACCTCGACCATCGATGTTGCCACCGCCCGGCGGGTGGCCGCCGCGGCCGAGGCCGCAGGCCAGGCCATCGTCGATAGTCCGATGTCCGGCGGTGTGGGCGGCGCGACCGCAGGCACGCTGACCTTTATGGTGGGCGGCGCCGACGACGCCGTCGCCCGCGCCCGCCCGGTGCTGGAGGCGATGGGCCGCAACATCTTCCATGCCGGCGCCAGCGGCGCGGGAGCGGCGGCCAAGATCTGCAACAACATGATGCTGGCGATCCAGATGATTGCGGTGTCCGAGGGCTTCAACCTGGCTGCCAAGCTGGGGCTGGAAGCCCAGAAGCTGTACGAGATTTCCTCGACCGCAACGGCGCGATGCTGGTCGCTCAACGACTATTGCCCGGCGCCCGGGCCGCAGCCGGCCGCGCCCTCGAACCGCGCCTATCAGCCGGGCTTTGCGGCGGCGCTCATGCTGAAGGATCTGCGCATTGCCATGGGCGCGGCCCAGGACGCGGGCGCCCACGTCCCGCTCGGCGCGCACGCGACGCAACTCTACACGCTGATGGAGCGGGCAGGGATGGCCGAGCAGGATTTCTCGGCCGTCATCAGGCTGCTGGACGGTGCTGTCGCCGATAGCTGAGCGCCCACGGCACCCGCCGGCGGACAACCCCACGCTGCGCAGACGGCGCGAACACGGTTCAGCCACGTGGCCCCGGATGCGGCGCTGGCGTGGCACCGCCGGGCGCCGAGGGGGCCCGAGTGGGGCTTGAGTGGGGCTTGAGTGGGCTGCGCGTAGGGCGCCATCGGCGGTGTCTGGGTCCCGCGTTCTGCCTGCGCGTGCGCTGCCATTGTGCACTGCACGCAGAGCGCGTGGTCCCAGCGCCCGACGCTGACCCGCTGCGAGACAGAATCACCATCGCGATGGGGGAATTTTCGTCTCTCCAAGGGACTTTTTGCGCCAGATGCCCAGCCTCGGAGATCATAGACCTTGTGGCAAGTCCTTTGCGAACCACAAATTGCTGTGTGTCGGAAACGGCAATCACAACATTCACTTAGCGACTTTAAATTTTCCTTAACCTGAAGGCATTCCTGCTTGTACGCAGTCGCAATCAGGCCACGTTCTGTGCTGCCAATTGCGTCGTGTAGGGGCGTTGGTTACACACGAGGTAAGGCGGCTGGAACAACCGGCACGGTAAGAACGCGCGGGCAGGGGCATCCGAGCATGGAGCTGCGGGGGTTCGACAGCTACGACGTGACGCTCGGCGACTTTTTGCGCGGCGAGCGGGCGTGCCGTGGTTGGAGCCTGCGAGACGCGTCTCGCGAGCTGTGCATCCGGCCGGAGCTGATCGAGGCGATCGAGGATGCCGATCTCGACGTCTTCCCCAACCGCAGCGTCGTGCCCGGCTATGTGCGCAGCTACGCCCGCGCGCTGCACCTCGACGCCGACGACATCTACAACCGGTTCTGCGACGAGAGCGGCTTTCAATCGTCGCTGCAGACCTATGGCATGCGCGGTGCCGCGCCGGGGGATATCCGGGTGCCGGGGCCGAAGCAGGCCGCGGCCGCGCCACAGCTCTCGGGGCATGTGGGCGCCGATCTCAGCGCCTCGCGCTTTGCCGTCCGTCCCGCCCCGCGCCGCATCGGCGCGACGCTGACGCTCGGCGCCATCACGTCGGGTCTGACGCTGATGGGGCTGATCGCGGCGGTCGGCTACGGCGGCTATGCCGTGCTGCAGGATTTCCAGCGGGTCGGCTTTGTGCCGTTGCCCGAAGCGCCGGCCGTGGTGGCCGATGCGCCCGAGATCGCGGCGGGTCCGTCGAACGTGCCGGCCTCGGCCGTCGGGCGCCCGTCGGCGGACGCCTATGACGCCGAGGGCGTGCTGCTGGGTGTTGCCCAGCGCCGCACCGTCGGCCTGCCGCGCCGCGACGGGCCCATTGCGGCGCTCGATCCGGCGGCGTCGGGCCTGGTGCGGCCCGTGGCGCTCCGCGAGCAGCCGGTGTTGATGTCGGAACTCTCGCCCGCCGGCGCCGCCGCCGTGGGCGAGGCTCTGGCGTTGGCCGCGCCCGCCGACGTGCTGAGTGACGGGGTCGACCGGCTGACGGCCGATCCGCTGGCGCTGACCATGGCCGACCCGTCGGTCGACCCCGATGCCGTGACGATCGTGGCCAGCGACCGCTCGTGGGTGCGCGTGCGCGACGGGAACGGTGCGGTGCTGCTGGAGCGCATTCTCGAGGCCGGCGAACGCTATGATCTGCCCAGCGGGATGCGCGGCGCCACGCTGCGCGCCGGCAACGCGGCGGGGATGAGCATCCAGCTTGGGGCCACGCGCTACGGCCCGCTGGGCGGTTCGGGCCGGGTGGTCAAGGACGTGTCGCTGGACCCCGAATTCGTGCGCGAGACCTACCTGCCGCAGCAGGCAGCGGTGCTGCAGGGCGCTGGCTCCGTCGCCGCGGCCGAATAGCCGCCACACCCCGGCCAACCCGGATACGGCCATCCCGGAGGCCGGCCCCCCGTAGCCGGTGGCACGCGACTGGTCGCAGCAGGCTCGATGACCTATTTCCGACAGCGTGTGGCCGACATGCCAGGCATCGGCGCCGGGCGAGCGCTGCGGCCTGCTTGCAAGGCCCCAGCCACTCGACGCGCCGGGCCACGCAGCATAGGTTGCGGGCGGGCGCCGCAGCGCAGCGCGCGGCCGGCGCCGAGGGCAGCCAAACGGGCCCGCTGGGGCCGACCGAGGGACGCGAGATGGGCTTGAACCACGTTCGGCCGTGGCGAAACATCTATCGCCGCGAAAGTCGTCAGATCATGGTGGGCCCGGTTCCGGTGGGCGGCGACGCGCCGATCAGCGTCCAGACCATGACCAACACGCTGACAACCGATGTGCAGGCGACCATCCGGCAGGTGAATGCCTGCGCCGAAGCGGGCGCCGATATCGTGCGCATCTCGGTGCCCGATGCCGAAAGCTCCGCGGCGCTGAAGCAGATCGTCCGTCACGTGCCCGTGCCGATCGTCGCGGACATCCACTTTCACTACAAACGCGCGCTCGAAAGTGCCGCAGCCGGTGCCGCGTGCCTGCGTATCAACCCGGGCAACATCGGCAACGAGAAGCGCGTCAAGGAGGTCATCAAGGCCGCCCGCGACCATGGCTGCGCGATCCGCATCGGCGTGAACGCCGGCAGTCTGGAGCGCCACCTCTTGGAGAAGTACGGCGAGCCGTGCCCCGACGCGATGCTCGAGAGCGGGCTCGATCATATCAAGATCCTGCAGGACCAGGACTTCCACGAGTTCAAGATCAGCGTGAAGGCGTCGGACGTGTTTCTGGCGGCGGCGGCCTACCAGCAGTTGGCCGAGCAGACCGACTGTCCCATCCACCTCGGCATCACCGAGGCGGGCGGTCTGGTGTCCGGCACCATCAAGTCGGCCATCGGGCTCGGCAACCTGCTGTGGATGGGCATCGGCGACACGATCCGCGTCTCGCTGTCGGCCGATCCGGTCGAGGAGGTGAAGGTCGGCTACGAAATCCTCAAATCGCTCGGTCTGCGCCATCGCGGCGTAAACATCATTTCGTGCCCAAGTTGCGCGCGGCAGGGATTCGACGTCATCAAAACAGTTGCAGTTCTAGAGGAACGTCTTCAACACATCAAAACGCCGATGTCTTTGTCAATCATAGGTTGTGTCGTGAATGGCCCAGGCGAAGCTTTGATGACCGATGTAGGCTTTACTGGTGGTGGCGCTGGCCGCGGTATGGTCTACTTAGCCGGGAAGCAAAGCCACACGATGACGAACGAACAGATGATCGATCACATCGTGGAGGAAGTCGAAAAAAAGGCCGCCGCGATCGAGGCAGCGGAGGTCGCTCAGGCGGCGGCAGAGACCGCCGCCGAGTAAGCTGCGACAAACCGTTTCGGGGGAAGCGGCGTCGCAGAACCGGGCCTCGGGCGAGAGGGGAACGGTGAAAGACAACGGCTACGACAACAGCTTTTATGCGGGCCAGATGACCGGCTCGGTACGCTCGGCATCGGTGATCGTGCCGATGTTCCAGTCGTGGTTCGGCGCCACCAGCGTGGTGGACATCGGCTGCGGCGTCGGCGGCTGGTTGAGCGTGTTCCGACAGAACGGCGCCAGCACGGTGCTGGGGATGGACGGCGACTATGTCGACCGCTCGGCGCTCAAGATCTCGGCGGACGAGTTCCGCGCGGCCGACCTCGGCAAGCCCCAGCAGCTCGGCCGCTTCGACGCCGCCATCTCGATGGAGGTGGCCGAGCATCTGCCCGGCGAGGCGGCCGACGGGTTTGTCGAAACGCTGGTCAAAGCGGCACCCGTGGTGCTGTTCTCGGCCGCCATCCCGCACCAGGGTGGGGTCCATCACGTCAACGAACAGTGGCAGTCCTGGTGGGCCGAGCGTTTCGCCGCCTTCGGGTACGTCGCGCTGGACTGCATCCGCCCGCTGGTGTGGCGCGACACGTCGATCGAGCCCTGGTACCGCCAGAACGCCGTCGTCTATTGCGTGCCGGGCAGGGTGCCTGCGGGGATGAGCCCGGTCAGCGATCTCCGCGCGCTCGACATGGTCCACCCCGACCAGTGGGCGATGATGGGCGACAGCATGTCCCGCATGATCCGCAAGCCGCAGAGCCTGCGCCAGGCGCTGGACACCATCTCGCTGTCCGGCCGGGTGTTCGGGGGACGCATCGCCGCAAAGCTCGGCTTCGCGTGACGGCGGCGCAGGCGGCGGCACCGGGGGCGCCGCGCCCCTCGGCCCCCGTCTGCGGCTCCAGTTTCTGCGGCTCCGGTTTCTGCGGCCCTGGTTACTGCGGTTTCGGCAACGGTCAGGTGCCGTGAAGCGGCGCCTGTTGGTCCAGGCGCTGGGCGTCATGCTGGTCGCCGCCTGCGCGGGAGGGTTGGCCGTGCGCCGCGTGGATCATCCGGCCGAGACCTGGCACGTCGACCCAACGACGGCGGCGCGCACGGGCAAGCCCAACGACTATCTGGCGGCCCCTGCCGGCACCACGGTCGCCGCGCCCGACCGGGGGCTACAGGCCGCGGACCCGGCCGCCGCGCTGGCGGCGCTGGACCGGGTCGCACAGGCGGCGCCGCGCACCGCGGTGATCGCGGGCAGCGTGGCCGAGGGGTTCGTCACCTACGTCCAGACCTCGGCCCTGTTCGGCTTTCCCGACTATATCAGCGTCAAGCGGGTCGAGGGCGGTCTCGCCGTCTGGTCGCGCTCGCGCTACGGCTACAGCGATCTCGGCGTCAACAAAGCGCGCGTCACCGAATGGCTGGCCGAGGCGGGCCTATAGCCGCGCGCGATCTCCCACCTCGGACTGCCCCGCGCGCCGGTGACGCACGGCGCGACCAGCGCGCCAGTCGGGCGCGGCGCGATCGGCGCGCCGGTCGGGCGCGGCGCGATCAGCGCGCCGGTGCAGCGCGGGCGGCGAGGTACAGCACGAAGGCTGCCGCCTCGAGCGCCAGCAGCACGGCCAGCATCGCGTCGTAGCCCCCCAGCCGCCACAACGCCGCGCCGGCATAGGGTGCTGCGGCACCGGCCAGCAGGAACGGCACCGCCAGCGCCCCGGATTTGGCGCCGAAGGCGGCGTCGCCCAGCGTGTCGCGCGCGATGATCGGGCGCACGATGCTGGTCACGCCGTAGGCCGCGCCGAAGCACAGCACGAAGAGCCCCAGCGCCGCGAGCGAACTGCCCGCAGCCCAGAGCACGACCACGGCCGAGCCCATCGCCGCGAACGACAGCGTGGCGACGGCGGCCATGGGCGCGCGGCCCTGGCTTGCGGACAGAGCCAGACGGCCGGCCACCTGCATGGGCCCGATCCCCGCAGCCAAAAGCACCGCGGTGTCGGCCTCGATGCCCCGCTCGTCGAGCAGCGGCAGCAGATGGTGCAGCAGCGCGCCGTGCACCGCAGCCACGCAGGCAAAGCCCAGGGCCAGGCACCAGAACCGCGCGGTGCGCAGGAACGCGCGCGCGGGCGGCGCACCGCGGGGGCGGACGGGCTGCGGCGGCGGCGGCGCCTCGCGCTCCAGCGCCCGCGCGCCCAGCCACAGCAGGGGAGCCACGGCCAGCGCAGCGAAGGTGCCGGCCGCCATCACCGCGCCGCGCCAATCCAGCGCCGTAGCGAGCATGTGCATCGCGGGAAAGCTGAGCGTGCCGGCAAAGCCCGCGATCAGCGTGATGCGAATGATCGCGCCCGCGGCAGCGGCCCCGCGCGCCCGGGTCACCAGCGCAAAGCACGGCTCGTAGAGGCAGCCTGCGAAGGCCAGCCCGACGGCGAGCGAGGCGGCGTGGAACTGCCACGGCGCGGTGGCCAGCGCGAGCGAGGCGAACGCCGCACCGCCCAGCACCGCCGATCCCCCCAGCAGCGCCGCGCCCTGTCCGCGGTCGATCAGCCGTCCGGCCAGCGGGGCGCCGGCGGCCGAGGCGAGGATCGCCAGCGTGATCCCAGCGCTCAGCGTGGTGCGCGCCCAGCCGAGATCGGCCTCCCAATGGACCAGCAGCGCGGGATAGCTGTAGTAGAGGCACGCCCAAATCAGCGTCTGCCCCGCAGCAAGCACCGTGATCGGCCAGCCCAGATGCGCCGAGGGCCGACCCGCGGCAGGGTCAGCACCCGTTTCGGCTGTCACACGTGGGTCAGGAGCTGGGGCCGACGGCGCAGCCGTCGCGCTGCGTGCGCCAGATCACCAGGTTCGAGGCCTGCTCGCACCGTGCCGTCACTTGCCGGCGATTGATGGTCAGGCACGCCAGTTGGCCGACCTCGACCCGCGTGCCGTCGCTGTCGGTGCAATAGCAGTCGGGGTAGCTGTAGCCCTGCTTCGGCGCCGGGCGGGAGTAGGCATAGGCCTCGTCGGCCGCGGCGGGCAGCGCGGCCCAGCCGAAACCGATCAACACCCCGAGGGCGGAAAGCGCGATGCGTGAACACCTCATGCCGAAAGCGTACACGCTATACGCGCGTCTGCAAGCGCGGGATGGCGCCAGAGGCGTCGCGGGGACTGCGACAGGTTGGGCAAGGGCGCGCTGCGCCGGCCGGCCTTGACCGCGGGCGCCGACACGGCATACCCGGCGCCATGCTGCCAGCCGAGCGATTGACCGACATCTTGGCCCGGGCCGAATACCTGGAGGCCAGGCTCGCCGCCGCGCGCGATCCGGGCGAGATCGCGTCGCTGGGCCGCGACTATGCGGAACTGCGTCCGGTGGTCGAGAAGATCGGCGCCTGGCGCGCGGCGCAGGGCGCGCGGGCCGAGGCCGAGGCATTGCTGCAGGACCCCGAGATGCGCTCGCTGGCGCGCGAGGAGCTGGTCGCGCTGGACGACCGGCTGCCGGCGCTGGAACAAGAGATCCGCCTCGCGCTGTTGCCCCGCGACGCCGCCGACGCGCGCGCTGCCATCGTCGAGGTCCGCCCCGGCACCGGCGGCGACGAAGCGGCGCTGTTCGCGGGCGAACTGTTCCGCATGTACGCCCGTTATGCCGAGGCCCAGGGCTGGCGCGTCGAGGTGCTCGAGGAGGTCGCCAGCGAGCTTGGCGGCCTGCGCGAGGGCACCGCTGCGATCCGGGGCGAGGGCGTGTTCGCCAAGCTCAAGTTCGAGAGCGGCGTGCACCGGGTGCAGCGCGTCCCGGTCACTGAATCGGGCGGGCGCATCCACACCTCGGCCGCCACCGTCGCCGTGTTGCCCGAGGCCGAGGAGGTGGACATCGAGATCCGGCCCGAGGATCTGCGCATCGACACCATGCGCGCCTCGGGCGCGGGCGGTCAGCACGTCAACACCACCGACAGCGCGGTGCGGCTGACGCACCTGCCGACCGGGATCGTCGTGACCGCGTCCGAGAAGTCGCAGCACCAGAACCGCGCGCGGGCGCTGGAGGTGCTGCGTGCGCGCCTGTTCGACCAGGAGCGCCGGCGCGCCGCGGCCGAGCGGGCGGCAGATCGCAAGGGCCAGGTCGGCTCGGGCGACCGGTCGGAACGGGTGCGGACCTACAATTTCCCCCAAGGCAGGGTGACCGACCACCGCATCGGCCTCACGCTCTACAAGATCGATCAGGTCATGGCGGGCGATCTGGACGAGATCGTCCGGGCGCTGGTCGCCGCGGACCAGGCCGAGCGGCTGGCCGAGGCCGGGCTGTGAGCGCGGTGGCCGCGGCGCTGTCGGCGTTGGACGGCATCGATGCGGCGACGACGTGGGACACCGGCATGCGCCGGGCGGCGCGCGCGCTGGCCGCGGCCGGGGTGCCCGATCCGGGTCGCGAGGCGCGGCTGCTGATGCGCTGGGCCGGCGGCATGGACGCGGCCGCGCTGGTCGTTCGGGGCGCCGCGGCGATGGGGCCTGCGGCGGGGCGGTTTCGCCAGGGCGTCGCTGCGCGCGCGACGCGGCGACCCCTGGCCCAGATCACCGGCGAGCGGCTGTTCTGGGGCCGCGCATTCCGGGTGACGGCCGACACGCTGGACCCGCGGCCCGAGACCGAGTGCGTGGTTGCGACCCTGCTGCAGGGCCGGCCGGCGGCGCGGGTGCTGGATCTCGGCACCGGGACAGGCTGCTTGCTGGTCACCCTGCTGGCGGCGTGGCCGGAGGCAGCGGGCGTCGGCACCGACCGTTCTGCCGCGGCGCTCGCCGTCGCGCGCGCGAATGCCGCCAGCCATGGGACGGCGGAGCGGGCCCGCTTTGCCTGCGGCGACTGGTACGCGGCACTGGCGCCCGCGGAGGCGGCGTTCGACCTGATCGTGTCGAACCCGCCTTATGTGACGGCCGCCGAGCTGGCGGTGGCGGCCCCGGAGCTTGCCCACGAGCCTGCCGTCGCGCTGGTGCCCGACCCCGATCCGCTGGGCGACGGGCTCGGCGCCTATCGCCGCATCGTCGCCGAAGCGCCCCGCTGGCTGGTCCCGGGCGGGCGCATCGCGCTGGAGGTCGGCAGCGGTCAGGCCCAGGCGGTTGCCGCTCTGCTGGCTGCGGCCGGCTTGCCAGGGGGGGTGATCGTCCCAGATTTCGACGGACGCGGCCGTGTCGTGGTCGCTGAGGCGCCGGAAAACGGCCGTTAGCCGAAGATCGGCGTTGTTCTCGGCACCCGAGCCGGCTACATCAGGGTCATCCCGCGCTAAGCTGCCGCACGATGGGGAGCCGGCGCAGGCGGGATCGCACGCTTCACAGCCGCCGCGGCCAGCAGGCCGCAGCACCCCGAACCGGGTCCTGGTTGCCCCGTGCCGGCCGATGCGCCGGGCACCGTGGACCGCAAGCGCTCGATAGAGATGAGACCAGCACAGAAACAGAACCGGGCCCGTGGCCGCGGCAACCGCAAGAACAATGGCGGCGGCAACAACATCAACCGCGTCTACGACAGCGCGGGGCCCGAGGGGAAAGTGCGCGGCACGCCGCAGCAGATCGTGGACAAGTATCTCTCGCTGGCGCGCGATGCCCAGACCTCGGGCGACCGGGTGACGGCCGAGAATTTTCTGCAGCACGCCGAGCATTATCAGCGCATCCTGCTCTCGGCCATGGGCGCGCAGGCCGAGCGGCGCGACCAGCCGGGCGATGACGAGGACGATGACGACCGGTCGATGGCGGCGGCCAACGGGCACTCGAACGGCCATGCGGGCAGTGGCGCGGCCGACCGGTCGAACGGCGGCGCCAACGGCCACGATCCGCGCGACGAGGATGGCGAGGACGACAGCCGCCTGGCCGACGGCGACGAGACGCCCCGTGCCGCCGAGAGCGACGAAGGCGGCCGCCGCAGCCGCCGCGGGCGCAAGCGCCGCAGTAACGGGCACGACGACGAGGCGCGCGAGGCCGGCGCCGATGCCGCGGCCGACGGCGACGCCGCCACCGCTGACCCCGCCACCGCCGACGCCGACGGGGGCGATGAGGGGTCCAGTGCCGGTCTCCGCCGTGCCGTGGGCGCCGACGACGCCGCCGAAATCGGCGGGTTCGCCACAATCGACACCGACGGCGCGGGCGAGAGCCTGCTGGTCGAGACCGAGGACGAGCTGGCCGCCAGCCAGCCCCGCCGTCGCCGCCGCACCCGCCCCGCCGCCGACGACGAGGCCGCCGCAACGCCCGCGCCCGCGGCCGACGACGACTGACAGCGCACCGCCGGTCCCGCGCGCGCTGGCGCAGACGCCATCACGGGCCGATGCCCTGCCGGTCTCAGCGCTGCAGCGCGTCGGCCAGGGACAGGAATTCCTCGACCGACAGCGTCTCGGCCCGCCGCGTGGGATCGATGCCTGCGCGTGCCAGCAGCCCGGCGGCATCGCCCAGCGGTTTCAGCGATTGGCGCAGCATCTTGCGCCGCTGGCCGAACGCGGCCGCCGTGACCCGCGACAGCGCGGCGGGATCGCAGGCACCCCGCGGCCCCGTCGGCTCGATCCGCACCACGGCCGAGGTAACCTTGGGCGGGGGGGTAAAGGCGCGGGGTCCCACCTCGAACAGCACCCGCGCGACCGAGCGCCACTGCGCCAGCACCGCGAGCCGACCATAGGCCGCCGTGCCCGGCGCCGCTGCGATCCGGTCGGCCACTTCGCGCTGGAACATCAGCGTCAGCGACCGCCAGCGCGGCGGCCAGTCGGACGGCGTCAGCCAGCGCACCAGCAGCTCGGTGCCGATGTTGTAGGGCAGGTTGGCGGCCACCCGCACCGGGCCCTGCAGGGTGGGCAGCGGGTCCTCGGCCAGCGCGTCGCCCGCGATCACCTGCAGCCGCCCCGGATAGGCCGCGGCGATCTCGGCCAGCGCGTCCAGGCAGCGCGGATCGCGCTCGACCGCCACCACGCGGCCCGCCCCTTCGGCCAACAGCGCGCGCGTCAGCCCCCCGGGTCCCGGCCCGATCTCCAGCACGGTGGCGTCGGCCAGCGGACCTGCGGCGCGGGCGATCCGCCGCGTCAGGTTGAGATCCAGCAGAAAGTTCTGCCCCAGCGCCTTGCGCGCCGAGAGCCCGTGGCGCGCGATCACCTCGCGCAGCGGCGGCAGCCCGTCCTCGGCCGCCCCACCGGGGCCCGCGCTCATGCCGCTGCGGCGGCGCGGCGGCGCGCGGCCATCTCGGCGGCCATGTTCAGCGCCTCGATCAGGCTGGTCGCGTCGGCGTGCCCCGTGCCGGCGATGTCGTAGGCCGTGCCGTGGTCGGGCGAGGTGCGCACGAACGGCAGGCCGAGCGTGACGTTCACCCCGCGCTCGAAGTCGAGCGCCTTGACCGGCACCAGCACCTGGTCGTGGTACATGCCAAGCGCTGCGTCATAGCGCGCCCGCGCGGCGGCGTGGAACAGCGTGTCGGCCGGATGCGGGCCCGTCGCCGCGATGCCGAGCGCCTGCAGCCGGGCGACGGCGGGCGCCACGATGTCCTGGTCCTCGCGCCCCAGGCTGCCGCCCTCGCCCGCGTGGGGGTTCAGCCCGCAGACCGCCAGCCGCGGCGCGGCAACGGCAAAGTCGCGGGCCAGCGCCTCGGCGGCGATCCGCCCTGTCTCGACGATGAGCTCGGCGCTCAGCATCGCGGGCACGTGGGCCAGCGGCGCGTGGATGGTGACCGGCACGACGCGCAGCGCAGGACCCGCGATCATCATCACCGTGCGCGGCACGCCGGCCAGTCGGGCCAGAAATTCGGTGTGGCCGGGATCGGGGAAGCCCGCGCCGCGGTAGAGCGCCTGTTTGTTGATCGGGTTGGTCACCACGGCGGCGGCAGCGCCCGCCCTGGCCAGCGCGACGGCCCGCTCGATCGAGGCGATGGTGGCCGCGGCGTTGGCGGTGGCGTGGGCCAGCGGTGCCTCGCCGGGGCCGCGCTGGCGCCCCAGCGGCTGCGGCAGCACGGGCAGGGCGCGGGGCCACACCGCGGGCGCCTGGCCGGGATCGACGACGGTTTCGACCTGCAGGCCGGGGTGTGCGGCCGCCAGCGCGACCAGCCGGGCCGGATCGTCGATGGCGAAGAACGGATGCACGACCGCGCCCGAGGCATAGGCCGCCACCGCGATCTCGCCGCCGATACCGGCCGGGTCGCCCATGGTCAGCGCCAGCGGCGGCATCGATGCGTGCGGCGGGTGTCGGACGGTCATCGCTCTCTCGCGGCCCGGGCGGCCCAGGGTGGCCCAGTCTGGCCCAGGGTGGTCCAGGGTGGTCCAGGGTGGCTCCGTGTGGCCGGGTCTCTGGATCGCTGCCCCCTAGGTCGGCGCCCCTGGATCAGCGCCCCTCGATCAGGGCGTCGCGGCGCAGCTCCTGCAGCAGCCCGTCGGCCAGACGGTTGGCCTGGTCCTCGACGATCCGACGGCGCACGCGTTCGCGCAGCTCGGGGTCGTTGGGGTCGATCCCACCTTGCGCGGCCGAGCGTTTCTCGACCACCCGGATCAGCGAGATGCCGCCCGGCACCTGTTGCGGCGGGGCGATCTGGCCGGCGGGCGTGGCGGCCAGCGCCTCGCGCAGTGCCGCGGGCAACTGGGCGCCGCGCACCCCGCCGACATTGCCGCCCTGCGCGGCGCTGGGTGCGCGCGACAGCTCGCGCGCCGCGGCCGAGAACGCCGCACCGTCCTGCAGATCGCGCTGCAGCCGCTCGGCCAGGGCGCGGGTCTCGGCCGCCGTGCGCCCGCCATCGGTCTCGGGCAGGCCGATCTCCTGGATGCGGTAGTCGGTGCTGGCGCTGCCGCTCAGCAGCGCGATCTCGCCGTCGATCTCGGCCTCGCCCGGCTCTACGCGGCTTGCAAAGCGGCGCTGTACCACGGTGCGCCACACCATGTTGGCCTCGACGAAGTCGCGCAGTGCCGCAGTCTCGATCCCCTGGTTGGCCAGCAGCGTCTCCAGCTCGGCGGGCGAGACGTCGATCTGCTGGGCGATCTCGCCGATACCGCGCTCGATGTCCTCCTGGCCCGCCGACATGCCGTCGCGCCGGCCGGCCTGCATCTTGAGCTTGTCCTCGATCAGCTCGTTCAGCGCGGCGCTGCGCAACGCCTCCTCCGAGGCGGCGGGAAAGCCGAGGAGGCGCAGCAGCTGCACGCGCTGCTGCAGATCGAAGCCTGTGATGACCTGGTCGTTCACCACGGCGATGGCGCGGAACGGCGTCTGGGCGCTGCCCTGGGGCACGGGCTCGGCCGATTGGCCGGTCGCGTTCCCTGCCGTGGCCGGCGCGGCGCCGCTGTCGGCCGGCAGGCTGCGGAACTGGGCGAGCGCCGGACCGGCCGCCACAAGCGCCAGCGCTGCCGCCATCCAGCACAGCGCCAGCCGCCGCGACCAAGGAGCGGGGAGGGGAGAAGGTCGGTCCATCAGCATCCACCCGTGTGTCGCGGCGAAACGGTGCTTGGGGCCGCAGGTCAATCGAGGCGCGCGAGGCTTACACCCGACGGGCGAAAAGGGCTAGCGGTTGCCGCCGAACAGCGCATCCGGTGCGGGCTGTGCGCTGGGCGCCGAGCCGAAGCCTGTGTTGCCGAACAGCCCCGCCCGCTGTTCGCTGGTGCCGAGCGTCAGCAGCCGAACCTGCAGCCCCACCGAGGTGGACGCCGGCGTGTCCTCGCTTTCGGTAAAGCGGCGGCGCAGGAACAGATCGATCGCGCAGCACTCGTTCGCGTACGAGAGCGTGCCGCCAACCTCGACGAACTCGTCCAGCTCCAGGTCGCGCTGCACAAAGCCCTGCAGGCCCCACTCGGGCGTGATCTGCAGGTTCGCGAGCGCCGTCACCTCCTGACGGTCCAGCTCGGTGCCGGTGGCGGGCGAGGCCTCGAGGAACACGTAGCCCGCAGACAGGCTGGCGGGCCCTGCGGCGAGCGTGCCGAACACCTCGTTGCGGTTCATCTCCAGATCGCCGGCGAAGCGCAGGCGCTGCTGGATCGACACCACGTCGCGGTACCCTGCGCGCCAGCCGACGACATAGTCCGAGAACTGGCCCTCCAGCCCCGACCCGTCGGCGAACTCGTCCGCATCGGCGAAGCGGATCACCCGGCCGGCCGAGATGGCCAGCGTCAGCCCGTCTTCCGACAGCCGCTCGTAGCGGAACCCCAGATTGAAGCGCGGTCCTTCCTCGACCGCATCGAACCCCGTGAAATGGTCCGGCTCGAACAGCGAGAGCTCGTCGAACTCGGTCTGCAGACTGTCCTCGTTGGGAACGGCCGGGTCGTTGCCGCCGAAGGGGGCCACCACGAACTGCACGATCGGCTCGATCACGTGCGCCGCTCCGCCTGGCTCGTCCCAGATCAGCGGGAACCGCGCCTCGAGCCCGCCCAGCGGGTGGAAGCGGCCGATCACGTCGTCGTCGCCCGAACCCTCGTCCTCGAAGGTCAGGAACAGATCGCCGCGCATCTGGGCAAAGGCGCGCAGGGCCAGGCCCTGGGGCGTGACGATCTCGCGCTCCCAGTCCGCGCCCACCGTCAGACGCGTCGTATCGGTCCCGGTATTGCGAAACAGCGTCTGGGTGTCGGCAAACAGGCCCAACCGGCCGCCGACGCTGTCGAGCACCGTGTCGGTGCCCACCAGGCTGAAGTCGCGGCGGAGGCTGAAGTCGGGCACTGCCCGCGGGATCACGCCGGCCGGCTCGTCGTCGCGCAGCGACTGGAACGACACGGCCGAGATCTCGAAGGCATAATCCTCGTTGTAGTCGCGCAGAAAGACCTCCGAGGTCAGTCGGTCCTCGTCGGAGATATCGAAAAAGCGCAGGTAGGCGTCGTCCGAGGTGACGAGCACGTCCCAGCCCCATTCGGCCGTGTTCGAAATCCGCGGGATGGCGAACAGCCCGTCGCTGTCGATATGCCCCTGGAACAGGCTCTCGCCGGTAAAGTCGGTCTTGCCGATCGAGCCACGGAAGGTGAGCCCGCCGTCCGCAAAGGCGCGGCGCAGCTCGAAATCCGCAAAGGCGCCGTCGTCGGTGGTGAAGAACGGCTGCAGCGTCACGTCGGTCTGGTCGTCGACCACCCAGTAATAGGGGACCCGCAGGCCGAAGCCGTAGTTGCCGCTGTTCTTGGCGTCGGGGACCAGAAAGCCCGAAGCGCGCTCGACGGTGGGATCGGGGTGCGAGAAGAACGGCAGCCACGCGACCGGCAGGCCGAAGACGTCGAAGGTGGCGCCCTCGTAGTGGATGATCCGGGCCTCCTCGTCGTGGATCACCCGGCGCGCCCGGATGCGCCACAGTGGGGTGGGGTCGTCGGGACAGACGTCGCAGGGCGAGTAGACCGCGCGCGACAGCGTGTTGTACCGCCCATCCACCCGGCGCGCCTCGACCGCCGCAAGCCGCGCGGTCGTGCCGTCAGGCCCCTCTTCGGTGATGCCGGTGGCAATGACCGACTGCGCGCCCTCGACGATGCCGTCGTAGAGCTCGGCGTCCAGTTCGGCCGCGTCGGCGAACACGGTGGTGCCGGTGGGGTCGCGCAGCACCAGATCGCCGGTCGCGCGGATGCGCCCGGTGGTGCTGTCATAGACGATCATGTCCGCCGTCAGCGTGCGCTCGCCGTAGAACACCTCGACGTTGCCGCGCGCGGTCACGGTGCCAGCGGTGCTGTCGTAGGTCACCTGGTCGGCGATCAGGGCGACGGGCTGGTCGGGGTCCAGCGCGTCGGTCGCGATCCGGTCCAGCGCGCTGCCGCCGTCCTGCGCCGCGGCGGGCAGCGCCGTGAGCGCGAGCGCGGCGGCCATCAGCGCCGCGATGGTTCGGGCGACGATGCCGGCCCAGACCGGGGACGAGAGAGAGGCCCAGACCGGGGCCCAGACCGGGGCCCAGACCGGGGCGAGGACATGGGCAGTGGCCAAGGCCGGGGCGAGAACAGGGGCCAGGGCTGAGGTTTGGGCGGAGGCTGGTGCACGGGCCAAGGCCAGGGCGAGGGCAGGGGCCAGGGCGGGGGCGGGGGCAGGGGCCATGGCTGGGGCCAGGGCGGGGGCGTCATGCGGGCGGACGGACG
>JBCCMW010000021.1:0-20273 GCA_039026175.1 Pseudomonadota bacterium | reverse complement strand
ATGCGGTGGGGGCCGGGTCTGTGGGGCAGGGGGCGCCGGACATGGCCGAGGCCGCGCTGGCCCCTCTGTTCGCCGCCGCCGGGGCCCGCTTTTCGGCCCGGGCCGAGGGCGAGGGGCTGACGCTGCAGGCGATCTTTCCGCCCGAGACGGTCTATCCGCCGGGCTGAGCCGCGGCGCCCGGGCGCGCGGTGGCTAGTCGATGGGGGCCTGGGGTGCCATCGCGGGCCCGGTGCCGGCGGCGGCCAGGCGCTGCGCGGCCAGGCGCGCAAACGCAAGGGTCAGGCTGCGCCGCCGCGCCGGTTCGACCGGCCGCTCGGGCGCCTCGCGCAGGACCTCGGCCCCCCAGGCATCGGCGCGCATCATGCCCTCGCCCGCCGGCAGCAGCTCGTCGGGAAACCCGTCCGGCACGGCAAAGAAGAAGCGGTCGCAGTAGGGCAGATACCGCTCCCACTTGGCGTCGGTCATGAAGTCGGCACGCGAGCTCTTGACCTCGATGCACCAGAGCTCGCCCTTGGGACCCAGGGCCATCAGGTCCATGCGCCGCCCCTCGGGCGTGCGAAACTCGGCGAGGCTGACGAAGCCTTGCTCGGACAAGGCACGGGCGACGCCGCGGGCAAGCCGCGCCCCCAAGTCCGCCCGGGGTGCGCCGGTCCCGGTCTGGTCGCTTGCCGGCGGTGCTGCGGTATCGGCCACGCTCGCCTCCGTTCCCGGTTCAGGAAACGAGAACGGAACGCAAACATCAACCCCCGATCGACGCGCTCTTGGCGCGGGACGCGCGTCAGGCGGGCGAGGATGGATCAGGCGGCCGACTGCGGCGCACCGAAGGCTGCGGCGATCAACTGGCGCGCATAGGCGGTCTGGGGCCGCTCGAAGATCTGCTCGGTGGTGCCCGCCTCGACCACGTCGCCGTGCTGCATCACCATCACCCGGTGCGACATCGCCCGCACCACGCGCAGGTCGTGGCTGATGAACAGGTATCCCAGGCGATAGCGGGTCTGCAGCCGCCGCAGCAGGTCCACGATCTGCACCTGAACCGTCATGTCCAGCGCCGAGGTCGGCTCGTCCAGCACCACGAACTGCGGCTTCAGGATCATCGCGCGGGCGATGGCGATGCGCTGGCGCTGGCCGCCCGAGAATTCGTGCGGGTAGCGGTCCATCGTGGCGGGGTCGATGCCGACCTCGTCGAGCTGGGCGCCGACGGCCTCGCGCTCGGTGATCCCGCTCTCGCGCAGGCCGTGGACGCCGATCCCCTCGGCCACGATCTCGGCCACCGACATGCGGGGGCTGAGCGAGCCGAACGGGTCCTGGAACACGATCTGCATGTCGCGCCGGGCGGCGCGCAGCGCGGGCGTGCCCATGGCGCGGGGGTCCTGGCCCAGGATCGCGATGCGGCCCTCGGCCGGGACCAGCCGCAGCAGCCCGCGGGCCAGCGTGGTTTTGCCCGACCCGCTTTCGCCGACCACGCCCAGGGTTTCGCCGCGGCGGAGCGTGACATCGATGTCCGTCACCGCCTTCACGTGGCCCGAGGTGCGGCGCATCACGCCCGACTTGATCGGGAACCAGATGCGCAGCGCGCTGGCCTCGACCACCGTCTCGGCGCCCTCGGGCACCGGATCGGGCGCGCCGCTCGGCTCGGCCTCGATCAACTGGCGGGTGTAGGGGTGGCTCGGGGCGTCGAACACGGCAGCGGTGGGCCCGGTCTCGACGACTTGGCCGTGGCGCATGACGACCACGCGATCCGCGATGCGGCGCACGATCGTCAGATCGTGGGTGATGAACAGCATCGCCAGACCCTTGCGCCGTTGCAGGTCGGCCAGCAGATCCAGGATCTGGGCCTGGATGGTGACGTCCAGCGCCGTCGTCGGCTCGTCGGCGATCAGCAGCCGCGGCTCGTTCGCCAGCGCCATCGCGATCATCACGCGCTGACGCTGCCCGCCCGACAGCTCGTGCGGATAGGCGTCGAGCCGGCTTTCGGGATCGCGGATGCCGACCTCGTGCAACAGCGCGACGATCCGCTTGTCGGCCGCCGCCCCCTCCAGCCCCTGGTGCAGCATCAGCGTCTCGCCGATCTGCTTGCGGATGGTGTGGAGCGGGTTCAGCGAGGTCATCGGCTCCTGGAAGATGAAGGCGATGTCATTTCCGCGGATCGCGCGCATGCGCTTTTCCAGCGCGGCGCGGCGGCGGGTGCGCGAGGCTGCCTCGGCCGCGCCGGCGCGGAAACCCTCGTCGGCGAAGTAGCGCAGGCTGACACGGTGCACGGCCCAGCAGAACCCGGCCGCCAGCGGCAGGAACAGCAGCCACCCGGGCAGCCAGAGATCGACAGACGAGGCGCCGGCCGCCAGCCACCCGGCGATGAACACCGCGGCGCAATAGGCAATCGCGGTGGCGGTGCGTTGGGCAGGCTCGCGCTCGACCGCGGGCGGGGCGGGCACGGGGCTCAGATCCTCGCCCTCCCACCGTACCGTGCCCGAGATGTCGGCCGAGCCGGGCATCAGCGACACGGCCGAGAGCGCGGTGATCGACTTGCCCGATCCGCTCTCGCCGACCACGGCCAGGGTCTCGCCGGGCTCGACATGCAGCGACACGCCGTCCACCGCCGGCCGTTCGGCGCCCGGAAAGCGGATGGTCAGGTTCTCGATCTCGAGCAGCGCCATCCCAGCCTCAGCTGAAGGTCTTGCGCGGGTCGAACGCGTCGCGGATGCCCTCGAACACGAAGACCATCAGCGACAGCATGACCGCGAAGGTGATGAAGGCGACCAGCGCCAGGTGCGGATGTTCGAGGTAATCCTTGCCCTGGCGCGCCAGTTCGCCCAGCGAGGGATAGCCCTCGGACAGCCCGAAGCCCAGGAAATCCAGCCCCGCAAGCAGGGTGATCGACCCGGTCAGCATAAACGGCAGCAGCGTCAGCGTGGCGACCATCGCGTTCGGCAGCACGTGGCGGAACATGATGCGCCAGTCGCCCACACCCAGCGCCCGCGCAGCCTGCACATACTCGAAATTCCGGGCGCGCAGGAACTCGGCGCGCACCACGCCGATGAGCTGGGTCCAGGAGAAGGCGATGAAGATGCCGAACAGCACCCACAGCGAGGGCGACAGGATGGCCGACAGGATGAGCACCACGTAAAGCAGGTTCATCGACGACCAGATCTCCTCGATCCGCTGGAACACCAGGTCGATGAGGCCGCCGAAAAAGCCTTGCACGGCGCCCGCGACGATGCCGATCACCGCGCTCATCGCCACCACGCCAAAGCCGAACAGCACCGACAATCGAAACCCATAGATGACCCGGGCCAGCACGTCGCGCGCGCTGGGGTCGGTGCCCAGCCAGTGTGCCGCGTCGGGGCCCGAGGGCGCTGTGGCGACGTTATAGTCGGTGGTGTCGTAGCTGAACGGGATCAGCGGCCAGATCATCCAGCCCCCGGCGCCGGCCTCCGCGACCTGGGTCGTGTCGGGGTCGTCCAGGCACGGGTCCAGGGCGCCGCCGGTGCGGATCAGGCAGTGCGTGACGGGATCGGTCCAGTCGGGCTCGGTATCGAATTCGCCGCCGATCTCGACCTCTGGGATCAGCGTGACCAGCGGCATTTTCCACTCGCCGCGGTACGAGACCAGCAGCGGCTTGTCGTTGGCCAGCACCTCGGCGACCAGGCTGAGCGCGAGCAACAGGGCAAACAAGCGTAGCGACCAGAGCGCGCGCCGGTTGGCGTAGAAGTTGGCCAGCCGCCGACGGTTCAGCGGCGACAGCGTCCAGCGCCCGCCGGCCGCGGCGGGCGGTGCGGTCTTGCCAAGGTCGACGGCGCCGTCCTGGGGGTGCGCGTCGGGTGTAAGATCGCCTGCCTGACGGTTCATCTCAGCCCTCGCGCCGTTCGAAGTCGATGCGCGGGTCGACCAGCACATAGGTCAGGTCGCCGATCAGTTTGATCACCAGCCCCAGCAGCCCGAACATGAACAGCGTGCCGAACACGATGGGGTAGTCGCGCTTCAGCACCGCCTCGAACCCCAACAGGCCGAGCCCGTCGAGCGAGAACACCGTCTCGACGAACACCGAGGCCGAGAAGAAGATCGACAGGAACGCCCCCGGAAAGCCCGCGATCACGATCAGCATCGCGTTGCGGAACACGTGGCCGTATAGCACACGGCGCTCGCTCAGCCCCTTGGCCCGCGCTGTCATCACGTACTGTTTGCGGATTTCGTCCAGGAACGAGTTCTTGGTCAGGAGCGTCAACACGGCAAAGCCCGAGATCGTCATCGCCGTGACCGGCAGCGCGATGTGCCAGAAGTAGTCGAGGATCTGCCCGCCGAGGCTGAGCTCGTCGAAATTGTCCGAGGTGAGCCCGCGGAGCGGAAACAGCGGCAGAAAGCTCTCGCCCGCAAACAGCACCAGCAAGATCACGGCGAACAGAAAGCCGGGGATGGCGTAGGCCGCGATCACCACCGCCGAGGTCACCGCGTCGAACGGCGAGCCGTCGCGCACCGCCTTGGTGATGCCCAGCGGAATGGACACCAGGTAGCTGAGCAGCGTGGACCAGAGGCCGAGCGAGATCGACACCGGCAGCTTGTCGAACACCAGAGTTGTGACCTTCTCGGACTGAAAGAAGCTCTCGCCCAGATCGAAGGTTGCATAGTCGATCAGCATCAACAGGAACCGCTCGGCCAGCGGGATCGGTTCCTTGACACACTCTTCGGCCGCGACGGTGCGCGGCCCCTCGTAGCCGTCTGCGCACACGATGCGGGCGAAGTTGAACTCGACCTCCAGCCTGGCCAGGTAGACGGGGTCCAGCCCCTGCGAGCCGCGATAGCTGCTGTCGCCGCCCACCTGTTGTTGGGTCTGCGCGCCGGGATCGCCGGAGGTGCGCAGCCGTTCGTTCACGTCGCCCTGGTTGTCGAGCTCGGCGATGATCTGTTCGATCGGCCCCCCGGGTGCGAACTGGATGATCGCGAAGTTCAGCGCCAGGATGCCCAGCAACGTGATCGGGATCAGCGCGAGGCGGCGCAGGATGTAGGCGGCCATCTCTCAGCGCGCTCGCAGGGGCCGCGGCGCGGCGATCTGGGCGGGGCGCACCGCGTCAGCCGCCGATCTGGGGCGCCAGGGCCGCGTGCTTGGCCTCGTCCAACCACCACAGGTCGATGACTCCGCGCGAGTAGGGCGGCTTGGTCGCCGGCCTGCCGTAGATGTTCCAATAGGCGATGTGGTGCGAGGCCTTGCTCCAGTTGGGGATCCAGATCTGCATCGCGCGCAGGACCCGGTCCAGCGCATTGACGGCGGTCACCAGGTCCTCGCGGCTCTCGGCGCGCTCGATCTCCTCGATCAGCGCGTCGACGGCGGCGCTGGCGACACCGGCCAGGTTCTGGCTGCCCGGCACCTCGGCCGACTTGGAAGAGAAGTAGGTGCGCAGCTCCGAGCCGGGGGTGAGCTGCATCACCTTGCGGTCCACGGTAATGTCGAAGTCGTAGTCGTCGGTGCGCTTTTTGTACTGCGCGGGATCGACGGTGCGGATGCTGGTGGTGATGCCCACCCGCTCGAGGTTTTGGGCATAGGGCTGGACGATGCGCTGGAAGCCTTCGCTGACCAGCAGGAACTCGATCTCCAGCGGCGTGCCGTCGGGGCCCACCTGCTTGCCGTCCACGACGGTGTAGCCGGCCTCGCGCAGCAGCCGCTGGGCGCTGCGCTGGGCCCGCCGCGCGCGGCCCGAGGCATCGGTGGTGGGCGGCACATAGGCGGCCGCCTCGAGCGCGCCCTCGGGCAGGTCGGCGGCAAAGGGCTCCAGCAGGCGCAACTCGCCCGGGCTGGGGGCGCCCGTCGCCTCCAGCTCGCCGCCGCCTTCGAAGAAACTGTCGGTGCGCTGGTACAGGTCGTAGAACAGCGTCTTGTTCGACCATTCAAAGTCGAACATCTCGGCGATCGCCTGGCGCACGCGCGGATCCTGGAACTTCTCGCGCCGCAGGTTGAACCAGAACCCCTGCGTGCCCGAGGGCGTGTCGTCGGGGATGCTCTCTTTGATCACGTCGCCGCGTTCGATGGCGTCGAAATCGTAGCTGGTGGCCCAGAGCCGCGACCAGAATTCCTCGTAGAAGGTGAACTCGCCGGCCTTGAACCCCTCGAACGCCGCGGTGCGGTCGCGGTAGTAGTCAAAGCGCAGGCGGTCGAAATTCCAGTGGCCGCGGTTCACCGGCAGATCGCGGCCCCAGTAGTCTGGGCGCCGCTTCAGCACGATGCGCCGGCCGGCATCCAGCGTCTCGCGATCCACCTCGTAGGGACCGCTGGCCAGGAACGGCTCCAGCGTGCCGGTGGTAAAGTCGCGACCCTCCCACCAGGCGCGGGCCAGCACCGGCATGCCGGCCACGGCCATCGGCATGTCGCGCAGCGGGTAGCCTTGCTTGAAGCTGAAGCGGACCGCGCGCTCGCCCACCACCTCGGCGCCCGCCACGGCCTCGTAGAACAGCCGGTAGCGCGGGTGACCGTCGGTCGTCAGCGTCTCGAACGTCCAGACAACGTCCTCGGCGGTCACGGGCGAGCCGTCGGCAAAGCGCGCCTCGGCCCGCAGCGTGAAGGTGACCGACGAGCGGTCCTCGGCCACGCTCGCGCTCTCGGCCAGCAGGCCATACATCGCGTCCGGCTCGTCCGAGGCCGAGGTCATCAGCGTGTCGGCCGTGAGCGTGACCAGACCGGTGGGCGTGCCGCGCAGGATAAAGGGGTTGAGGCTGTCGAAGGTGCCGCCCGGTACGGCGGTCGAATACTCCCCGCCCTTGGGCGCGTCGGGGTCGGCATAATCGAAGTGCGCAAAGTCGGCCGCGTACTTGAGATCGCCGAACGACGACAGCCCGTGGCTGGGCGCGGTGTTGGCCCGTGCCGGCGGGGCGAGGGCGATCAAGCTGCCTGCGCCGAGCGCCGTGGTGCCCATTGCGGTGCCGAGGGCGAGGGTGAACCGGCCGAAATCGCGCCTTGAGAGCATGCCTGTCGTCCTTCTACCGCCAGTGCGGATGGCCCCGGGCGCCGCGATCGGTCGCGCGCCCTCTGTAATTCGAAAGTAGGAAATGGGGCGGGGCCGAGGCAAGCACAGGGGCGGCGCGCGTTTCATGACACCGCCGTGAGCCACCCGCCCTTGTCGCAACCGCCCCCAGCGGTTGAGCGCTCGCCTCAGCCCTCAGGCACGCCCGCAGCGCCTGACCTAGGGGTACGTCAACAAAAAGGCCCGCGCGGGGGAGCGGGCCTCGATCGCCGTGCGGATATGCGACGCGCGGGCGCGTTATTCGGGCGTGGCGCTCAAGTCGATCCCGCTCTCGCCCGCTTCGTTGAGATAGACGATCACGTCCACCCGGTCCTGCGGGTCGCTGATGCCGCGATAGGCCATGCGGGTGCCGGGTGCCCAGTCGCTGGGCGCCGCCAGGAAACCGGCGAGGCTGTCCAGCGTCCAGGCGTCGTCGCGCCCGCCCAGGGCGTCGGAATAGCTGAAGCCCGACACCGATCCGATGGTGCGCCCGACCACGCCGTAGAGGTGGGGCCCCACCCCGTTGGCGCCGTCGTCCAGCTTGTGGCAGCCGCCGCACTGGCGGAAGATGCCCTTGCCGTTGGCGGCATCGGCGCTGGCGATCAGCGCGACATAGTCGATGATCTCCTCCACCGGCTCTTCGATGGCGGCGTCGCTGCCGCCGCCCGCGCCGCTGCTGCCCGGCTCGATCATGGCGAACGCCAGAGTGTCGCTGTGATGCCCACCGCTGTGTAGCGCCTTCTCCGAAAAGAAGCCCAACAGCAGGAACACGAACAGCGCGCCCAACAGGGTCCCCGCCACCATGTTCATTGTCTGGAAATCAAAGCGCATCTCGGCGGCATCCCTTCGGCTGGCGTATCTAGCTGTGGCCGTCGGCACGGCCCGGATGTTGTGCGCAGATAGCGTCTTCCACGACGAATTGCCAACCCGTATAGAGCGCGACCATTCGCCGAACGGTTTTCGTGGAACGGCACCGCGTCGAGACGCGCCTCGGCGGCGCCGGACCGCCCTGGCCGATCCCCCTGCGCATAACGGAGAAGGCGGCCGATGTTGGACCAGACGACCGGCGTGATCGCGTTCCAGGGCGAGATCGGCGCCTTCTCGCACCAGGCCTGTGCCGAGGTGTTCCCGCGCATGGAGCCCTTGGCGTGCCCGACTTTCGAGGAGGCGATCGCGGCCACGCGGGGCGGCACGGCGCGCCTGGCGATGCTGCCCATCGAGAACTCGATCCACGGGCGGGTGGCAGACATTCACCAGCTCTTGCCGGGCTCGGGGCTCTATATCATTGGCGAGCATTTCGTGCCGATCCGGCTGCAGCTCCTCGCCCATCCGGGCACCCGGCTCGAGGATATCGCCGAGGCGCAGAGCCATACCGTCGCGCTCGGCCAGTGCCGCCAGTTCCTCAAGACTCAGGGTATCCGCCCGGTGGCCGGGGCCGATACGGCCGGCAGCGCCAAAGCGGTGTCCGAGGCGCCGGCGGGCGCGCGGGCGGCGATCGCCTCGCGGCTGGCGGGCGAGACCTACGGCCTGGCGACCCTGGCCGAGGACATCGAGGACGAGCGCCACAACACCACGCGCTTTCTGGTGATGTCGCGCCAGAAGATCGAGGCCGACCCCGCCGCCGAGCAGGTGGTCACCAGTTTTGTGTTCGAGGTGCGCAACGTGCCGGCGGCGCTGTACAAAGCCATGGGCGGGTTCGCGACCAACGGGGTGAACATGACCAAGCTCGAAAGCTACATGATCAACGGCTCGTTCACCGCGACGCAGTTCTACGCCGAGATCGAGGGCCATCCCGAGGACGCGCCGGTGCGCCTGGCGATGGAGGAGCTGGCCTTTTTCACCGCCCACGCGCGGGTGCTGGGCGTCTATCCCGCGCACCCCTACCGTCGCGCCGCCGCCGCCGGCCTGTAGCACAGGCAACCCGAGACTGGGCCCCGAGACTGGGCCCCAAGACTGGGACCCAGCCTTAGCCCGAGCGTGGGCGCCAGACGGGGCCGGAAAGTGGGCCCCAGACTGGGCCCAGACTGGGCCCCAGACTGGGCCCCAGACTGGGCCCCAGACTGGGCCCCAGACTGGGCCAAGACTGGGTCCGGCATCGCCGGCTCGAGCCTTGGCCCGAGCCTTGGCCCGAGCCTTGGCCCGAGCCTTGGTCCGAGCCTGGGCCCGGGAGTGGATCCGGGAGTGGGCCAGAGAGTGGATCCTGGCCCGGGCGGCGGGGCTAGAACGGGAAGTCGCCGAGGTCGATGTCGGCGCGGTCGGTCAGCGCGCCCACCGCACCGCCGGCTGCAGCACCGGCAGCGGCGCCGACCCCGGGCGCACCGCCGAGCGCGCCGATGGCCGCGCCGCCGGCTGCGCCGATGGCAGCGCCCGACGTCGTACGCTCGAGCCGGCTGTCGCCGCACGCGGCCAGGCCCAGCGCCGTAGCGCCGATCAGGGTGAGGGTCGAAATCCGGGTCATGATCTGTCCTCCATCGTCGGGGTGTCACGATGCGAGTACGCGCGGCTCGGCCGGCCGCCATCGGCACGGAACGCCACAGGTGGGGCAACGCTGCCCCAAGGTCTAGAGAACATTGTGTTTCGCCCCGGGACTTTCCAGGGGGGGGCAGTCCAGGCGGCAGTCCTGGGCAGGAGGTCAGGCCGCCGCTTCGGTGCCCGCGCCGCCGACCGTCAGGCCGCCGATCATCACCGTGGGCTGGCCCACGCCGACCGGCACCCACTGACCGTTCTTGCCGCAGTTGCCGATCCCGGGGTCCAGTCGCATGTCGCGCCCCACGGCGCGGATCTGCTGCAGCGCCGTCGCGCCGTCGCCGATCAGCGTCGCACCCTTGACCGGGTGCAGGATTTTGCCGCCCTTCACGCGGTAGGCCTCGGTGCAG
This sequence comes from Pseudomonadota bacterium, assembly GCA_039026175.1. Taxonomy (GTDB): domain Bacteria; phylum Pseudomonadota; class Alphaproteobacteria; order Rhodobacterales; family Rhodobacteraceae; genus Thermohalobaculum. The sequence continues at coordinate 10,411 of JBCCMW010000021.1, read as the reverse complement.
CTGAACACAAACTTGCCGTTGGTGATGTCGACCTGGCCGCCGCCGAAGTTGGTGGCGTAGATGCCGTCCTCCAGCCCCGCCAGGATGCTGTCCGGGCTGTCCTGGCCGGCCAGCATGATGGTGTTGGTCATGCGCGGCATCGGCAGGTGGGCGTAGGACTGGCGCCGCCCGTTGCCGGTCGGGGTCACGCCCATCAGCCGCGCGTTCTGGCGGTCCTGCATGTATCCCGTCAGCACCCCGTCCTCGATCAGCACGGTGCGCCCGGACGGCGTGCCCTCGTCATCCACGGTGATCGAGCCGCGGCGGTCCGGGATCGTGCCGTCGTCGACCACGGTGATGCCGGGCGCTGCGACGCGCTGGCCCATGAGCTCGGTAAAGGCCGAGGTTGCCTTACGATTGAAATCGCCCTCCAGCCCGTGGCCGATCGCCTCGTGCAGCAGGATCCCGGGCCACCCCGGGCCCAGCACGACGTCCATCACGCCCGCGGGCGCGTCCACGGCCTCCAGGTTGACCAGCGCCTGGCGCAGCGCCTCGTCGGCCATCGGCTGCCAGGTCTCGCGCGTCGTCAGCCGGTCCAGCGCATGGCGCCCGCCCGAGCCCATGTAACCCTGCTCGCGCCGGCCGTCCGCGCCCTCGACGATGACGGCGATGTTGAGCCGGGTCATCGGGCGCACGTCGGCGACGGACCCGCCCTCGGGGCGCAGGATCTCGACCTCCTGCAGGCTGGCGGCCAGGGTCACGGTGACCTGTACCACCTTGGGGTCCTTGTCGCGCAGGTAGGCGTCGATCTCGGCCAACAGGCCCACCTTGGCGGCCAGCGGCTGCTCGGCCACCGGGTCGACGGGGGCATAGAGCCGCGCGTTGGTGCCCGCGGGCGGCAGGGCCAGCATACCGCCGCCGCCGCGGGCGGCCAGCCGCGCCGTCTCGACCGCACGCTTGATGGCCTGTTCGCTGACGTCGGTGGAATGCGCATAGCCGGCGGCCGCGCCTGCGACCGCACGCAGCCCGAACCCTTCGCCCGCATCGTAGGCGGCATTGCGCAGGCGCCCGTCGTCGAAGGTCACCACCTCCGAGCGCGCGCGTTCGAGGAACAGTTCGCCGTCATCGGCCCCCGCCACGGCCTCGCGCAGCAGGGCTAGCGTGCGCTCGCGATCGAGTTTTGTCTCGAAAGGGCGGAAAGGTGTCTCGATCTCAGTCATCTACGGCCGGTTCCTCAGGCTCCGCATGCGCGGACGCATTATCCATCCATTCATCGTAGTACGGAAGTGTCATCCAACAGGCGGCGGTTTGCCGCGTAATGACACCTTGCGCAGACGGCGGCCCCTATGATGTGAGAGTTGCTGACCATGCATCGTTTCAGACCCGCGCCACCCGACGGCGTCGGTTCCATGAGGGAGCGCTCCACATGCGGATTGCAAGCATCACCGCCGCGGTTTCCGCCCTGGTGATGGCTCACCTGCCGGCCGCGGCCGAGGGGGTTTTGGCCGGCAAGCCGACCCCCGGCGGCATAAGCCTGCAGCGGCCCGTGACGCCGATCGCGCGCGAAATGCAGTGGATGGACAACTTTCTGCTGGTCATCATCACGCTGATCACGCTGTTCGTCACCGCGCTGCTGGCCTACACGGTGTGGCGCTTCCGGGCCTCGAACAACCCCAATCCGCCGCAGACCTTCACCCACAACGCCAAGCTGGAGGTCATCTGGACCGCGGTGCCGGTGCTGATCCTGGTCATCATCGCGGTGCCCTCGCTGCGGCTGCTGTTCAACCAGCTCGACGTGCCCGAGCCGGACGTGACCATCAAGGCGACCGGGTATCAGTGGTTCTGGGGCTTTGAGTATCCTGAGCACGGCGTCGACTTCACCGCCATCATGCTGGAGCGCGACCAGTTGGAGGAGTACGGCTACCAACCGGACGAGTACCTGCTGGCGACGGACAATCGCCTGGTCGTGCCGGTCGACGCCAACGTGCACGTGCTGACGACCGCAGCCGACGTGATCCACAACTTCGCGCTGCCGAGCTTCGGGTTGAAGATGGACGCCATCCCCGGCCGTCTAAACGAGACCTGGTTCCGCGCCGAGGAGGAGGGCCTCTATTTCGGTCAGTGCTCCGAGCTCTGCGGCATCAACCACGCCTACATGCCGATCACCATCGAGGTGGTGAGCCAAGAGGCATACGACGCCTGGATCGCCGAGCAGGTGGCCAAGGCGCAGGGCGAAACCGACGTGGCCGACGCCGCCGCCGCTGCGACGACCCAGCCCTAAGCCATCCAGACGCCGCTCGGGCCCCGCTCTGGCCCCACTCGGGCCCCGGTCGGGCCCCAGTCGAGCGCGGCGTCCAGACCGCGAACCGCGCAAGCGCCGCCCACCCTGCGCTGCGCGCAGGCCAGGAGAGCCGCAACCGGGCGCCCTCGTGCCCAGGCAGCCGGCGAGAAGGAACGACGACGTGACCGACGCGACGCTGCACGACGCGGGTCTGGGCCGGCCGGAGGCCGGTTTCGGGGACTATGTGCGCCTGTTGAAACCGCGGGTGATGTCGCTGGTGGTGTTCACCGCCATCGCCGCGCTGGCCGCCGCCCCCAACGCGCTGCATCTGGTCGAGGCGGTCGCGGCGCTGGTGTGCATCGCCGTGGGCGCGGGCGCCGCGGGCGCGTTGAACATGTGGTACGACGCCGACATCGACGGCGAGATGGAGCGCACCCGCAAGCGCCCCGTCCCGGCGGGCCAGGTCTCGCCCGAGACCGCGCGGGATCTGGGCCTCGGCCTTTCGATCCTGTCGGTCGCGATGCTGGGCGTGGTGGCCAACCCGCTGGCGGCCGCGATGCTGGCGTTCACGATCTTCTTCTACGCTGTGATCTATTCGATGTGGCTGAAGCGCGCGACGCCGCAGAACATCGTGATCGGCGGCGCGGCGGGCGCGTTTCCGCCGGTGGTGGCGTGGGCCGCGGCGACGGGCAGCATGCCGCTCGAGGCGTGGCTGCTGTTCGCGGTGATCTTTCTGTGGACGCCGCCGCACTTCTGGGCTCTGGCGCTGTGGCGCGCGCGGGACTATCGCGCGGTGTCGGTGCCGATGATGCCCGTGGTGGCGGGCGATCCGGCCACGCGGCGGCAGATCCTGATCTACACGCTGGTGCTGACGCCCGTGCCGGTGCTGGTGGCGTTCTCCGAGGCGGGCGGCCCGGTGGCGCTGGTCGCGGCGCTGGTGATGGGGCTGCGGTTCCTGGGCGATGCGCTGCGGGTGGCGCGACGCAGCGCCGCAGATGCCGAGGCAGACGAATTCGGTGCCGAAAAGAGGATGTTCGGCGCGTCTTTGGTGTATCTATTCGCGCTGTTCGCCGCGCTCATCGTGGATGCGGCGATCGTGGCGGTGGCCGGGCCGATCGGCTGGCCGGTGTGGATCTGATCGGGCTGCCGGGGCGACCGACGCCGACCGGGCGGACCGGAGGGGAGTGACGGGATGGCGCAGACCACGATGAAGCGGGAACACGCCCTGCACGATCGGCGCCGCGGGCAGAACCTGGGCGTGCTGGTCGTGCTGCTGGCGACTGTGGTGATGCTGTTCGCGATCACCATCGTCAAGCTACCGGGCGCAGGGGCGACGGTGGGCAACCCCACGGCCTCGCAGGCCGGCGGCTGGGACCTGGGCGGTGCGCTGGTCGACATGGTGCAGGAGGAGGGCGAGGGCCCGGCCGTGCACGTTGCGACCGAACCCGACCGCGGCCTCCCCGCCGCGGCCGAGGGCGACACCGCCGCCCCCGACCCCACCCCTGCTCCCGCATCCACCGCGACCGAGTGATCCGGAGACCGCGCATGGACCAGCGCCAACCGACGCCCCCGCCGCCGCAGAACCTGGGCCGCAAAGCGCTGCCCTTCGTCGGCGTCGCCTTCGGCATGCTGGGCATGGCCTACGCTGCCGTGCCGCTCTACGACCTGTTCTGCCGCGTCACCGGCTTCGGCGGCACCACGCAGGTGGCCGACAGCAGCCGCGTCGAGCCGATCGACCGCACCATCACCGTGCGGTTCGACGCCTCGCTGGCGCGCGACATGCCCTGGCGGTTCGAGCCGGTGGACAACAGCCGGACGATCCGCGTCGGCGAGACGGGGCTGGCGTTTTACACGGCGCACAACCCCACGGACCGGCCGATCAAGGGGACCGCCAGCTACAACGTCGCGCCCTTCTCGATGGGCGCCTACTTTGTCAAGGTCGAGTGCTTCTGCTTCCAAGAGCAGGTGCTCGAGCCCGGACAGACGATCCGCATGCCCGTGACCTTTTATGTGGATCCCGGGATGGTGGAGGACGGCGAGACCGAGGCGGTGCACACGGTGACGCTGTCCTACACCTTCTATGCCACCGACGATCAGCCCGACCCGTCCGGGCCCGAGGGCGAGCCCGAACGACGTGCCGATTTGTCGGGCTCGCCAGCGGGCGCACGCGCAGCGATAACCACAGACTAGGCGCGCGCCGGACAGACGACGGCGGCCGGCACGGATCGGCCGCATGACCTGGGAGACGCGGGCGCGACTGACACCCGCACGGGAGACCGCGATGGCCCACGAGAAAAACCACCAGTACCACATCCTGCCGCCTAGCCCGTGGCCGTTTTACTCGGCCGTCGCGGCGTTCGTGATGCTGGTCGGCTGTATCCTGGGGATGAAGGGCGACGCAGCGGCCGACTGGTCGGTGGCCGTGGTCGGTTTCGCCGCCGTGGTGTTCGTCGCCTATGGCTGGTGGCGCGACGTGGTGCGCGAGAGCCGGGCCGGCGACCACACCCCGGTGGTACAGATCGGCCTGCGCTACGGCGTGATCCTGTTCATCATCTCCGAGGTGATGTTCTTCGTCGCCTGGTTCTGGTCCTTCTTCAAGCACGCCATCTTCCCCGTGCCCGACATCGAGGGCCAGCTTCAGCCCACGGTCGAGCTGCCGGTCGGGATGTGGCCGCCCGAGGGGATCGAGACCTTCAACCCTTGGGATCTGCCGTTCATGAACACGGTGATCCTGCTGCTGTCGGGCTGCACGGTCACCTGGGCGCACCATGCGCTGATCGAGAACAAACGCAAAGATCTGGTGCTGGGTCTGACGGTGACGGTGGGGCTGGGCGCGATCTTCACGATCTTCCAGGCCTACGAGTACAACCACGCCACCTTTGCGTTCAGCGACGGCATCTACGCCGCGAACTTCTACATGGCGACGGGTTTCCACGGCTTCCACGTGCTGGTGGGCACCATCTTCCTGGCGGTCTGCCTGTTCCGCGCGCGGTCCGGGCAGTTCACGCCCGAAAAGCACCTCGGCTTCGAGGCGGCCGCCTGGTACTGGCACTTCGTGGACGTGGTCTGGTTGTTCCTGTTCGCCGGCATCTACGTCTGGGGCCGCTGAGGTAGGGTCGATGCGGCGCAGGCGGGCGCCCCGCCGGCGCGTGCCCAGCCGGCGCATGCCCCGCCGGGGCGTGCCCAGCCGGCGCATGCCCCGCCGGCGCATGACCAGCCGGCGCATGACCAGCCGGCGCATGACCAGGCGCTGCACGCCCCGCCGGCGGGCGCCCCCTTGCCAGATGCCCCACCGCCGCGCGCCCCATCGCCCGGTCGGGTAGGGAGGGCCGATGTCGTCGACGCCGCCGTCTCGCCCGGTCAGATCCCGGCTGTGGGCGCCGCTTATCCTGGGCGTCCTCGGCACCGGGATCCTGATCGCGCTCTGCGTCTGGCAGATCCAGCGCCTGGCCTGGAAGGAGGGCGTGCTGGCCGAGCTGGAGGAGCGCCTGCGCACCACCGCCGTCGAGCTGCCCGACAGCTTCGACCCCGCGCGCGACGAATTCCGCCGCGTCGCCATGTTCGGGGCGTTCGTCCAGACGCCGGGCGCGCACGGCTTCGTCGACGCGCCGCTCTTGGACAGTTTAGGCAAGCGGCCGGGGTATCGGATCATCCAGCCGTTCCGGACCAACGACGGCCGCACGATCATGGTCTCGCGCGGCTGGGTCCCGCTGGAGGCCAAGAACATCGAAGGCCGCGCCGCGCGCCCGATCCCGGCACCGGTGGGCGAGACGCTGGTCGTCGGTTCGTTGCGTTGGCCCGAGGATCCGCAAGAGCCCGCCTTCGGGCCCAACGACAACGTGTGGATCGCGCGGAACCTGGACGCCTATGCCCGCGTGTTCGGCGCCGAGCGGGTGCTGGTGGTGGCCGAGACGCCCTCGCCGGGGCCGCGCACACCCTCGCCCTCGATACGGCCGCTGACCACGGCGATCGTGCCCAACAACCACCGCGGCTACGCGATCACCTGGGGCCTGCTGGCGGCGACCTGGGCTGCGATGACCGCCTACTGGGGCTGGACGCGCCGCGCCGCGGCCTAGGCTGCGTGCAACGCGCCGCAGGGCCAGCCCCGATGGAGCGTTGCACGGCACCCCACGCCGCCTGGACGCCGGCATGTCGCGCGCGCTTCACGGGCGGGGCCGGGCGCGTTATGCAGCCCGCCAGCGGCCCACGGCCAAGGAGAGGGCGATGCGCTACGTGAGCACGCGCGGGCAGGCGCCGGCGCTGTCGTTCGAGGATACGGTGCTGGCGGGCCTGGCCCGGGACGGCGGGCTCTATGTGCCCCAGACGTTCCCGACGCTGACCGCCGACGCGATCCGCGCGCTCCGCGGCCTGGCGTACGAGGAGGTCGCGCTCCGCGTCATGCGCCCCTTCGTCGGCGAGTTCGGCGACGATGCGCTGGCCCGGGTGATCCGCGACGCCTATGCCGTGTTCCGCCATCCCGCCCGGGCACCGCTGGTCCAGACCGGCCCCGCCGACTGGATCCTGGAACTGCACCATGGGCCCACGCTGGCGTTCAAGGACTTCGCCATGCAGGTCGTCGCGCGCCTGTTCGAGGCGATCCTCGCGCGCCGCGGCGGGCGGGTGACCATCGTCTGCGCCACGTCGGGCGACACCGGCTCGGCCGCGATGGAGGCGTTCCGCGGCCGCGCCAACTGCGACCTGGTGGTGCTGTACCCCCACGGTCGGGTGTCGGACGTGCAGCGCCGCCAGATGACCACGCCGACCGAGCCCAACGTGCACGCCCTGGCGGTCGAGGGCACGTTCGACGACTGCCAGGCGCTGGTGAAGGCGATGTTCAACGACCACGCCTTCCGCGATGCGATGCGTCTCGGCGCCGTCAACTCGATCAACTGGGGCCGGGTGCTGGCCCAGACGGTGTACTATTTCACCGCCGCCGTGGCGCTGGGCGCGCCCGAGCGGACAGTCAGCTTCAGCGTGCCCACCGGCAACTTCGGCGACATCCTGGCCGGCGAGGTCGCGCGGCGCATGGGACTGCCCGTCGGCCAACTGGTCATCGCGACGAACGAGAACGACATCCTGCACCGCACGCTGGCCACCGGCGTGTCCGAGGCGCGGGGCGGCGAGCCCACCGTGGCGCCCGCGATGGACAACCAGGTCAGCTCGAACTTCGAGCGGCTGCTGTTCGAGCTTTATGGCCGCGACGCCGCCGCCACCGCCGCCGCGATGGCCGAGCAGAAGGCGACCGGGCGTTTCGCGCTGCCCCAGGGCGGGCTCGACACCCTGCGCGCGGGCTACGGCTCGCACCGCTCGCCCCGCGCCGAGACGCTGGCCACCATCGCCGCGGTCCAGCACAGCACGGGCATGGTCATCGACCCCCACACGGCGATCGGCGTCAACGCCGCCCAGGCCTGTCGTCGCGCGCCGGACCAGACGATGGTCACGCTGGCCACCGCCCACGCCGCCAAGTTCCCCGACGCGGTGGTCGAGGCCTGCGGCACCCATCCGGCCTTGCCCGTGCATCTGGCCGACCTCTACGATCGGCCCGAGCGTCTGGCGCGCGTGCCCGCCGACCTCGCCGCCGTAGAGGAGGCCGTGCGCGCCCGGGTGGCCGAGCCCGCGTGAGGCGCGGATGGCCGCACGGCTGCCCGGGGCGCTTGCCGGATGGCCCGCGCCGCGGCATGGAAGGGGCTTCGCGCAACGACGGCCCGCATGACGATCTGCAGACGGGCCCACGGGGGCCGGAGGAGATGGCGTGAGTGCGCTTGACCGAACGATCGATGAAACCGCGGCGGCGACGCTCAGCGCGCTGCCCAACGGCTTTCGCGTCGCCAGCGAGCGGATCCCGGGGCTGGCCTCGGTCTGCGTCGGCATCTGGGTCGAGGCCGGCGCCCGGCACGAGGCCGCGGCCGAGAACGGCGTGGCGCATTTCCTCGAGCACATGGCCTTCAAGGGCACCGAGAGCCGTTCGGCCGAGCGTATCGCCCAGGAGATCGAGGACGTGGGCGGGCGCATGAATGCCTATACCTCGTACGAGCGCACGGCGTTCCATGCCCGGGTGATTGCCGAGGATCTGCCGCTGGCCGTGGACATTCTGGCCGACATCCTGCGCCGCCCGGCGCTGGACGCCGAGGAAATGGAGCTCGAGCGCGGCGTCATCCTGTCCGAGATCGGGCTGGTCGCCGATACGCCCGAGGATGTGATCTTCGACTGGCTGCAGGAGACCGCGTTTCCCGACCAGCCGCTCGGCCGTCCGATCCTGGGCTCCCAGGCCCGGGTGGGCGGCTTCTCGCCCGACGATCTGCGCCGCTTTATCGGCGCCCATTATCGGCCGGGGCGCATGGTGCTGGCGGCGGCGGGGGCGGTGGAGCACGCCGAGCTGCTGGCGCTGGCCGAGGCCGCGTTCGGCGACATGCAGCCCGACCCCGCGCCCGAGCGCACGCCCGCGCGGTACGGCGGCGGCGAGCGGCGCGAGGACAAGGCGCTGCAGCAGGCGCATTTCGCCCTTGGGCTGCGCGCGCCGGGCTTCCGCGATCGGGGCCACCACGCAGCGCAGTTGGCGGCGACGGCGCTGGGCGGCGGCATGTCCTCGCGCCTGTTCGTCGAGGCGCGCGAGCGGCGGGGTCTCTGCTACACGATCGGCGCCCACGCCGCGGCGCACGAGGATCTGGGCCTGCTGACGGTCTATGCCGGGACGTCCCAGAAGGATCTGGCCGAGCTTATGCGCCTGACCGCCGGGATCCTGCACGATGCGGCGGGCGATCTCAGCGAGGAGGAGTTGCGCCGCGCACAGGCCCAAGCGCGTGCGGGCCTGTTGATGGGGCTCGAGGGCGCCTCGGCCCGGGCCGAGCGGCTGGCCGCCAACGTGCTGGTCTGGGGTCGGCCGGTGCCGGTGGCCGAGACGCTGGCCAAGATCGAGGCGGTCGATCTGGCGGCGCTGCGGGCGGCGGCCGGGGGCTTTCTGGCCGAACCGCCGACGCTGGCGCTCTATGGGCCGGTCGGCGGGGCCGAGGACGGGGCCGCCTTTGCCCGGCGGCTCGCCGCCTGAGCCTCGGCACGGTGTTCGTCCGCCGCGGCCGGGCGCGGGTCGAGATCGCGACCGAACGGCTGGTGCTCCGCCCGCCCGAGATGGGCGATTTCGAGGCCTGGGCGGCGCTGCGTCGCCAGTCGGCGGCGTTCCTGCGGCCCTGGGAGCCGCGCTGGTCGGCCGATCACCTCAGTTACCGGGCGTTTCGCAATCGGGTGGTGTGGGCCGACCGTACCATCCGCCAGGGCGAGGCGCTGCCGCTTCTGCTGTTCCAGCGGGCAACGCGCCGGGCAGCGGGCGCCGGCGGGTCGGGTGCGTGGGAGCGCGCGCTCGGTCGCGCCCAGGCCGCCGGCAGCAACCCGGGCATTGCCGACGGCGATCGCGATCTGGATGAAAAGGCCGCAGGGGCCGGCGGGCGGAACGGTCGGTTCGGCGGGGGGCTTACCGGGGGCGGCAATGGGGGCGGCAATGGCGGCGCCGCCCGGGGTGGCGGCAGCGGGGGCGGCGCCGAGAGCGGCGCCGGGGGCGGCGAAGGGGGCGGCGACGGGGGCGGCGATGGGGGCGACGGCGGGCAAAGGGCTCGGGCCGGGGCACCGTCGACCGCGGCGCCGGCCGCGATCCCTCCCGGCGCGCTGATCGGCGGGCTCACGCTGTCCAACATCCGGCGCGAGCCGGCCGAGGCCGGTACCCTGGGATACTGGACCGGTCTGCCGTTCGCGCGGCTGGGTTTTATGCGCGAGGCGCTGGAGGCGCTGACCGAGCACGCCTTCGGCCCCCTGGGGCTCAGCCGTCTGGAGGCCGCGTGCCTGCCCGACAATGCCGCGTCGCGCGCCCTGCTGGAGCGCTGCGGCTTCAAGTACGAGGGCGTCGCCCAGGCGTACCTGCAGATCGACGGGCGCTGGCGGAACCACGTGCTCTATGCCGCGCTCCGCACCGACCGGCGCGGCCCGGTCGAGGACTGAGCCCAGCACCCCCTGACAGCGCCCCACCGACAGCGCCCCGCCGACCGAAGGTCCCGGAACCCGATGCGCCGAAGGCGCCTCCGGCGCGGAGGGTTCCGGGGCCGTCGGCCGCAGGGCGGCGGGCGATTCGCGCACCGTGTCGCCGTGGCCGCTGTGGTCCATGGT
>JBCCMW010000020.1:0-20725 GCA_039026175.1 Pseudomonadota bacterium | reverse complement strand
CTCGGCCGCCGTCGCCGCCAGCCCGCACGCGGGATCGTCGTAGCCGAGCGCGGCCAGCCCCGGCAGTTCGGCCAGGTAGTCGCCGTCGATCATGTCCAGGTCCACGCCCGCGGTCAGGGCGGCCAGCGCCCGGGCGGGGCGCGCCTCGATCCCATGGCCCTCGAGCTCGGCGATGGCGGTGTAGTCGCTGACCACCAGCCCATCAAAGCCCTGCACGCCGCGGAGCCAGCCCTGGATCAGCGGGCGGTGGGCGTGCATCGCCACGCCGTTCAGCGCATGAAAGCCCGCCATCACGCCCTGGGCGCCGGCCGCGACCCCGGCGGCGAAGGGGGCGGCGTAGACGTCGAACAGGGTGTGGGGCGCGATCTCGGCCGCATCGTAGTCGCGCCCGCCGAGCGCCGCGCCGTAGCCGACCAAGTGCTTGAGACAGGCCGACAGCCGCCCCGGTGCTGCGGGATCGGCACCCTGGAAGCCGCGGACCACGGCCTCGGCGTAGCGGCTGGCCAGGTACGGGTCCTCGCCCGGGCTTTCGGCCACCCTGCCCCAGCGCGCGTCGCGGCAGATGTCGACCATGGGGGCGTAGGCCTGGTGGATGCCCTCGGCCGCGGCTTCGGCAGCCGCGGCGGCGCTGCACGCCTCGACCAGCTCCATGTCCCAGGTCGAGGCGAGGCCGATGGGCAGCGGGAACAGCGTGCGATGGCCGTGGATCACGTCCTCGGCGAACAGCAGCGGTATGGCCAGCCGGCTGCCCAGCGCCGCCTGTTGCAGCCGCTCGACCGTGGCGAAGGACTTGGTGCCAAAGACCGAGCCCACGCGCCCCTCGCCGATCAGCGCCAGCAGCGGCGGCGCACCGGGCACGCCCGTCGCCGGCCCCTCGCCCGCCGCGAAGAGCGCGAGCTGGCCGATCTTCTCGTCCAGCGTCATGCGCGCCATCAGGGCGGCGACGCGAGCGTCGATGGCGTCCGCGCCGCTCACCCGGCCAGCGCCCGGGCGCAGAGACGGGGGCCCTTGCAGAGCACCGGGGACCAGAGCGCGGTCAGCGTCTCGCAGGGCACGGCGGGCGCCCCGATCACCGACAGCGTCTGCTCGATCAGCGCCACGGTCCGCGCAGGCGCCAGGCCGCCGGCAAGCCGGCCGCGGTCCTCCCACGTCCAGATCCAGCCCGAGCGGCTGCCCCGCCCGGCCCAGAGCCACAGCAGCCGATCCTCCCACAGCTTGAGCGTGACGCGCGGGCTGTCGCGCCGCCCGCCCGTTTCGAGCGCGAGCTGCAGGCCTTCGAACTCCGCGCCGCCGCTCGTCTCCTCGAACTGCGTCACCGTTTGGGCGTGGGCGCGGAGGCGCAGCGCCCGGCGCCGGGCAATCAGCCCGCGGTAGAGGCCCGCGAGCGCCGGAGCCCGGAAATCGAGATCGTCGGTCAGAGGCACTGGTCGCTGGTCCCGCCGGTCGGTCGCCTGACCCTCAATGCCGCGGGCGGGCAGCGTGCTGCAAGGGAGCGGTGGCGCGGACGCTCACTCGGCAGCGATGGACGGGCGGCGCGCGCCGGGGACGGGTTGCATGCGGCCCACCCCGCCCTGGATCGCCAGGATCTCGGCATAGAAGGGCGCACCGTCGTCGGGGTCCATCGGCAGCTCGGCATCGTGCATCACCGAGATCACGATGGCCTGCGGCAGGTGGGTGCGCAGCGCACGGTGGAAGGCCAGCGACGCCTCGGCATCCATCGCAGCCGTCGCCTCGTCCAGCAGCACCACGCCCGGACGCTGCAGCAGCAGTCGCGCCAGCACCAGCCGCTGGCGCTGGCCGCCCGACAGCACGTCGGCCCAGGCCTTGCCGCCCATCTCGGCGTCGTCGAGGTGGGGCACGATCCGCGCAAGCCCGGCCTCGCCCAGCGCCGCGGCACAGGCGAGATCGGCAAAGGCCTCGGCCGGCTCGGGATAGGTGACCAGCTCCTTTAGCGTCAGCCGTTCTGGCAGGTCGGGGTCCTGACCCGCGAACATGTGCGCAGTATCGGCCGGCCAGGTCACGCTGCCCGACCCATGCGGCCAGAGCCCCGCGATCGCCTTCAGCAGGCAGCTCTTGCCCGCCCCGTTGGCGCCGCGCACGAACACCCAGGCGCCCGGGCGGATGCGCGCCTGCGGCACGCGCAGGAACGGCTGGGCGTCGTGGCCGCGGTGGCAGAGCGCGAGATCGCGCACGCCGAGCCCCAACTCGGGCTCTTGGGTGGCGTAGACAAAGGCCGATCGCCCGGTCTCGGCGTGGAAGCGCGCGTGGTCGCCGGCCCGCTCGATCGCCGCGGCAAGCTCGGTCAGCCGGCCGGTGTTGGCGCGGAGCGTCGCGAGCGCCGGCATCACCTGAACGAACCACGAGCAGTCGTTGATCAGCTCCGAGACCAGCTCGGACCCTGCCGCGTAGCTCTTGAACGTCATCTCGCCGGCCAGATAGGCGGGCAGCGCCGGCAGATAGCCGATCACGCGGTTGGTGATGAAGTTGGTGCCCATGGTGAACGCCATAAAGCCCGACTGGGTGCCGTTGAGCCGATGCCAGGTGCGGTCGATCCCGGCGTACAGGCGGCTCGACACGCGCGACTGCGCCCGTTCACCGCGGCTGATCGCCAGCCGGGGCGCGCGGGCCAAAAGCCGGCCCCACTCGCCCCGCCAGGTGCCGTCGGCGCGCTGGCGGGCCAGGGTCTGGCGCTCCAGCACCCGACCCAGCAGCCAGGCGACGCCGGTGATCGTGGGCACGTAGACGGCGATCAGGATGGCCGCCAACACCGCGGTGCCGTAAAGGCCCGGCGACAGATCGACCGCCGCCCAAGGGCCGAACGCGGCGCCCAGCGCCGCGGCGAGCGCGCCGGCCCAGGCGTCGAGCATCGGCACCGGCGCCGACGTGCCGATCAGCGCCATCGCGACGAAATAGATTGAGGCGACGGCGCCCCAGAAGCCCATCGCCAGCCCGATCACGGCGCCGAACACGCTGTCGGTGCACTCGTCGATGCGCTGGTCGATGTTGTCGGGCACCCGGGCGGGACCCGCGCGCTCGGGCGTCTCGGCGGCGCGCTCGGCTGTCAGGTTCGCGGCAATGTGTCGGTCGGCCAGGATGGCGCGCTGGAACTGCGCCTGGGTCCAGCGCCGCGCCTTGCGGTGCAGCGTGGAGGACGCGAAGTGGCGCACCGCCACGCCCAGGATCCGCGCCAGCGCGATGCCGGCATAGGCGCCGCCCGCCATCAGGATCGCCGTCAACGGCGACATGCCCGAGACCGAGGAGTGCGCGTTGACCAGCGCGTTCAGGAACTCGGCCGACGCCATGGCGACCCAAACGCTGGCCTTGGACAACAGCGTGGTAAGCCCGATCACGACGGCCGACAGCGTCCACGCCTCGACCCAGCGCTCGGACGTCCAGTAGGCGACGATCAGGCCCCAAGTGGTGCGGAGGCGGCTGACGGGTGTTGCCCCGGGGTCACGGAGGGCGTGGCCCGGACGCGGCCATCGCCAGCCCCGCCGCCCCGCGCTGCGGTCGCCGGCCCCCACGTCGCCGGCCGGACCGCCCACAGCGGAGCGGTCGCCCGACCGTGCGGCCAGGCCCCTTTCCAGACGTTGTGCAACCGGTTCGACCACGCGACTCCTACCACTGGTTGCGCAGGGTACGCATTTTGCGACCCCAGGATGTGATTATTTCCACCCTAGCGGATACATGACGCAGGCGGACTGGGGCGAGGTGATGGCCAAACGCGGGCCTCCCGGCGGCCCGGCCCGGGCGGCGCCATTATCCGCCCGACCGCCGTCGACCTGTTGCCCTGTCGCCACGCTGCAGCGGCAGAGCGCGAGGCCACGCCGACCCCATCGGCGGCATCGCGGGCGTTGCACCGGCCGCCCGCGCACGGCATGGGAGGCCGCGGGCGACGGCAAGGGGGGGTGGAAGGCATGGCGACGGACGGCGGACAGGGTGCGCCGGCGCCGACCGGCGAGGCGGACGCAGGCGCGGGAGCGGGAGCGGGAGCGGGCGCGGGAGCGGGAGCGGGCGCGGGAGCGGGAGCGGACGCGCGCCCGCGCGGCTCGACCGCCGCGGCGACCGCCACCGGCTTTGCCGCGGTGCTGCTGTGGGCGCTGCTGGCGCTGTTCACCGTGGGCGCGGGCCCGGTACCGCCGTTCCTGCTGACGGCGCTGGCCTTCGCCATGGGCGGGAGCCTGGGCCTGGTCGCGCTGGCGCTGCGCTGTCGGCTGTCGGGCGCGCCGCTGGCGCCGGCGCTGACGCGCGCGCTGGGCCAGCCGCCGCGGGTCTGGGCCCTGGGGGTGCTGGGCCTCTTCGGCTATCACTTCTTCTACTTCACGGCGCTGCAGGCGGCGCCGCCGGCCGAGGCCGGGTTGATCGCCTATCTCTGGCCGCTCCTGATCGTGCTGTTCTCGGGTCTCCTGCCCGGCGGGCGGCTCGGACCCTGGCACCTGGTCGGCGCGCTGATGGGCTTTTGCGGCGCCGCGGTGCTGATCCTGGGCGCGCGCCCGGGCGATGGCGCCCTGTTCGACACCGCACATGCGGCCGGCTATGGCGCGGCGCTGCTCTGCGCGCTGATCTGGTCGTCCTATTCGGTGCTGTCGCGCGTGGTCGGCGATGCGCCGACCGACAGCGTGGCGGGCTTCTGCCTGGTTGTCGCCTTCCTCTCGGCGCTCGCGCACCTGGCGCTGGAGCCGACGGTATGGCCCGACGGCGCGCTTGCCTGGGCCGCCGTCGCGGGGCTGGGTCTGGGCCCCGTCGGCGCGGCCTTCTACGCCTGGGACATCGGGTGCAAGCGGGGCGACATCCAACTGCTGGGCGTCTCGGCCTATGCGGCGCCCGTGCTCTCGACCGTGGTGCTGGTCGCTGTTGGGGTGGCGGCGGCGCGTTGGTCGCTGGGCCTGGCGGCGCTGCTGATCACCGCGGGCGCGGGGCTCGCGGCCTATGGCTCGGCCCGGGCAGCCAGGGCGGCGCCGGCGGGCTAGAGATCGACGATCTCGGCCCCCAGCCGCGCGGCCAACCGGTCGGTCAGGATGCGGCGGTGGCAGCCCGCGGCGTCGGCCTCGTAGCAGAGCAGCGCGCAGCATTCCGCGCCGACCATGGCCTGGAGCAGGGCAAAGGCATCCACGGCCTCGGGCGTCTCCAGCGCCGCGCCGTAGATGGTGCCGAGCGCCGCGTGGTCGCCGCGTCGTGCCGCCTCGCGCCCCTCCTTGGGCGTGCCGAGCGCGCGCAGGTGGGTATAGGCGATCCCGGCCTCGGCCAGGCCTGCGGCCAGCAGCGTTTTGGAGAACCCCGCCCGGCGCGACGCCGCGACAGCGCGCACGTCGATCAGCCGGGCGACGCCGGCGTCGGCGAGCCGAGCCACGACCTCGGCCTGGGTGGCACGCTCATAGCCGATGGTCACGACCCGCGGTTGCATGCATCCTCTCCGCAGCGATGCCCCAGCATGCGCCGCCCGCCGGCGCCCGCCAAGGGCCAACCAGAACGCACCACAGGGAGGATACGCCGATGATGGACACGGTCGAGACCGAGCGCGGGCCTGCGGGCGCTGCCCAAACGAGCGGCCGACTGGCCGGCAAGACCGCGCTGGTGACGGGCGGCGCCTCGGGCTTCGGCCGCGGCATCGTCGAGCGCTTTGCCGCCGAGGGCGCGGCGGTCAGCGTGCTGGACCTCGACGGCGAGGGCGCGGCGCGGGTGGCCGCAGCGATCGGCGCCGCCGGCGGGCGGGCGGTGTCTGCCGCGGCCGACGTCTGCGACCGCGCGGGCATGGAGGCCGCCGTCGCCGCGGCCGAGGCGGCGCACGGGCCGCTCGATATCGTGGTCAACAACGCGGGTTACGCGCACCGCAATCAGCCCCTGATGGGGGTCAGCGAGGCCGAGTTCGACCGCTGCTTCGACGTGAACGTCAAGGCGATCTTCCACATGACGCAGCTGATGGTACCCCGCTGGCGCGCCCACGGCGGCGGCGTGATGCTGAACATCGGCTCGACCGCCGGCATCCGGCCGCGCCCGGGGCTGACCTGGTACAACGCGTCCAAGGGGGCCGCGAACCTGATGTCGCGCTCGCTGGCCGGCGAGCTGGCGCCCGACCGGATCCGGGTGAACTGCATCGCCCCGGTGATCGGCGTCACGGGCCTGTTGGAGACGTTCATGGGCGTGCCCGACACACCCGAGAACCGTGCGCGCTTTATCGCCACCATCCCCCTCGGCCGCATGTCCGAGGTCGAGGACGTCACGAACGCCGCGCTTTACCTCTGCTCGGACGAGGCCGCCTTTATCACCGGCGTGGTGCTGGAGGTCGACGGCGGGCGCACCGTCTGAGCACGCAAAAGGGGGCTCGTACGAGCCCCCTTGTCGATCCTGTTCCGGTCGGTTTGCCCGGCGTTCCGATGCGTCAGCCGCCGAAGTCGTCCAGCATGATGTCCTCGCGGTCGACGCCCATGTCGAGCAGCATCTTGATGACCGACGAGTTCATGATCGGCGGGCCGCACATGTAGTATTCGCAATCCTCGGGCGCCGGGTGGTCCTTGAGATACTCCGTGTACAGCACGTTGTGAATGAAGCCGGTGTAGCCCGTCCACTCGTCCTGCGGCAGCGCGTCCGACAGGGCGACGTGCCAGGTGAAGTTGGGGAACTGCGCGGCCAGTTCGTCGAAATCCTCGACGAAGAACATCTCGCGCTTGGACCTGGCGCCGTACCAGAAGGTGATCTTGCGGTCGCGGTTCTTCAGCCGCTTGAGCTGGTCGAAGATGTGGCTGCGCATCGGCGCCATACCGGCACCGCCACCGATAAAGATCATCTCCTTCTTGGTGTCGCGCGCAAAGAACTCGCCGAACGGACCCGATATGGTGACCTTGTCGCCCGGCTTCAGGTTGAAGATGTACGACGACATCTTGCCAGGCGGTATCCCTTCGGTCCGAGGCGGCGGCGACGCGATCCGGACGTTGAGCATGATCATGCCCTTCTCGTCGGGATAATTCGCCATGGAATAGGCACGCTCGATCGGCTCGTCGACGACCGACTCGAACTGCCACAAATTGAACTTGTCCCAGTCCTCGCGGTACTCGTCCTCGACCTCGAAGTTGCTGTACTTCACATGGTGGGCGGGCGCCTCGATCTGGATATAGCCGCCGGCGCGGAAGTTGACGTCCTCACCCTCGGGCAGCTCCAGCACGAGCGCCTTGATGAAGGTGGCGACGTTCTCGTTCGAGCGGACGGTGCACTCCCACTTCTTGACGCCGAAGACCTCCTCGGGGACTTCGATCTCCATGTCCTGTTTGACGGCAACCTGGCAGGACAGGCGGTCGCCGCAGGAGGCCTCGCGCTTGGTGATGTGGCTCTCCTCGGTCGGCAGGATCGACCCGCCGCCCGAGTGCACCTTGACCCGGCACTGCGCGCAGGTGCCGCCACCGCCACAGGCCGAGGGCACGAAAAGCTTTTGCTCGGCCAGCGTCTGCAGCAGCTTGCCGCCCGCGGGGACCGAGATCGTGCGCTCGCCATTGATCGTGATGCTCACGTTGCCGGTCGACACCAGGCGAGAGCGCGCAGCCAGGATGATCGTGACAAGCGCCAGCACGATCAGGGTGAAGAGTACGATGCCCAGGCTGAAAGTCGCCATCTGTGGGGCTCCTCAGAGTTTCACGCCGGAGAACGACATGAAGGCCATGGCCATCAGGCCGGCCGTGATGAAAGTGATGCCTAGACCCTGCAGGCCGTCGGGAATGTCAGAGTATTTCAGCTTCTCGCGCACGCCCGCCATCGCGGTGATCGCCAGCGCCCAGCCAAAGCCGGAGGCGATCCCGTAGGTGACCGACTCCGCCAGATCGTAGTCCCGCTCGACCATGAACAGCGACCCACCCAGGATGGCGCAGTTCACCGTGATCAGCGGCAGAAAGACGCCGAGCGCGTTGTAGAGCGGCGGGAAGTACTTATCGAGCACCATCTCCAGGATCTGCACCAGCGCGGCGATGACGCCGATATAGGAGATCAGGCCCAGGAATGTGAGGTCGATGTCCGGCAGCCCTGCCCAGGCCAGCGCCCCCGGCGCCAGCAGGTAGCTGAGGATCAGGTTGTTGGCCGGCACCGTGATCGCCTGCACCACCATGACCGAGATGCCGAGCCCGATCGCCGTCGAGATCTTCTTGGACACCGCGATGAAGGTGCACATCCCCAGGAAGAACGAGAGCGCGAGGTTCTCGACAAAGATCGCCTTGACCGCGAGGGAGACGAGACCTTCCATCAGTGCGCCTCGACCGTCTGGATCTTGTATTCGCGCTGCTCGACCTGCTCGGTCTTCCACGAGCGGAACGCCCAGATGATCAGCCCGATGATAAAGAAGGCCGATGGCGGCAGCAGCAGCAGTCCGTTGGGCACGTACCAGCCGCCGTTGTTCACCGTCTCGAGAATGGTGACGCCGAACAGGCTGCCCGAGCCCAACAGCTCGCGGATCACGCCGACCAGCATCAGGATCAGGCCATAGCCGAGCCCGTTGCCGACGCCGTCGATGAAGCTTGCGACGGGCGCATTCTTCATGGCGAACGCCTCGGCCCGGCCCATCACGATGCAGTTGGTAATGATCAGCCCGACGAACACCGACAGCGTCTTGGAGATCTCGTAGGCGAAGGCCTTGAGAAGCTGATCGACCAGGATCACCAGCGAGGCGATGATCACCATCTGCACGATGATGCGGATCGATCCCGGGATCTGGCTGCGCAGCATCGAGATGAACATCGACGAAAAGCCGGTCACCAGCGTCACCGCGATTGCCATCACAAAGGCGACCTGCAGCGACGAGGTCACGGCCAGGGCCGAGCAGATGCCCAGCACCTGCAGCGTGATCGGGTTGTTGTCGACCAGCGGGTCGACCAGCATGTCTCTGCGCGTCTGTGCCATCAGAGGTTCCCCGCCTTGAGGTTCTCGAGGAAAGGCTCGTACCCGGCGTCGCCCATCCAGAAACGGACGAGATTGTGCACGCCTACGGTCGTCAGCGTTGCGCCGGCTAGGGCATCGATGTGATAGTCAGCACCGGCGGGCGGCGCCGTCTTGGTCACGCTGATCTGCAGCACGCCGTCCTCGTCCGACAGCTTCTTGCCGTGCCACAGCGCCTTCCAGCGCGGGTTGTCCACCTCGGCCCCCAGCCCCGGCGTCTCGGCGTGCTCGTAGAACTGCAGAGCGAAGATATCGTTGCCGTTCTCCTCGACCGCGATAAAGCCATAGAGGGTCGACCAGAGCCCGTAGCCGTGGATCGGCAGGATCACTTTGTCGACGCCGCCAGCCTCGTCGCGCAGCAAATAGACGGTGACATACCGGCTCTGCCGTCCGATCCCGGCCGGATCTTCCTCCAGCGCGACCGAGGTTTCGGGATCGTCGGCCGCGGCGCGGTCGTCGAAGGTGGCCGGGTCGAACTGATCGGTGAAGGTCCCGCTGTCCAGGTCCAGCACGCGCGGCTCGAAGGCGGCAAAGGCCTCGACCACGTCGGCTGTCGGGTCATAGATACCCGCGACCTGCAGAATGTTGATCTGCTTGTCCTTGAGCGCGTTGACCGCCTGGATCGGGCGCAGCGCGACGGCGGCAGCGGACACCACCATCGAGGCGACCAGGCACAGCGACACCGCGATGGCCACTGTCTTGGGCACCGAATCCGGCGGCAGGTCGAGAAAGCGGCGGATCGCGCCCTTGGTCTGGGGCTGGGTTTGCTGTTCGTCAGGCATGGCGCCTTGCCCTGCGTCTGATGTTGGCTTGGACGACAAAGTAATCGATCAGCGGCGCAAAGACGTTCCCGAAAAGGATCGCCAGCATCATACCTTCGGGGAAGGCCGGATTGATCACGCGGATCATCACGACCATAAAGCCGATAAGGGCGCCGTAAATATATCGGCCCAAATTGGTATGAGAGCCCGAGACCGGCTCGGTCACCATAAAGACCAGGCCGAACGCATAGCCGCCCACCACCAGGTGCCAGTACCAGGGCAGCGCGAACATCGGGTTGCTGTCGGACCCGATGATGTTGAGCAGCAGCGAAAAGCCGATCATGCCGCCCAGACAGCCGACGACCATGCGGTAGTTGGCGATCTTGGTGGCCAGCAGGAAGGCAAGGCCCAGCAAACAGGCCAATGTCGAGGTCTCGCCGATCGACCCCGGCACCAGGCCCACAAAGCTGTCCCACCAGGTCATGCCCCGCGCTGCCAGGTCCTGGAAACCGTCCGAGGCCGAGACGGCCAGCGCCGTCGCCCCGGTAAACCCGTCGACCGGCACCCAGACGTTGTCGCCCGACAGCTGTGCCGGATAGGCAAAGTACAAAAAGGCGCGGCCCGTCAGCGCGGGGTTCAGGAAGTTCTTGCCGGTCCCGCCAAAGACCTCCTTGCCGATCACCACGCCGAAGATGATGCCCAGCGCCACCTGCCACAGCGGCGTCGTGGCCGGCAGGATCAGCGCATACAGCATGGACGAGACGAGGAAGCCCTCGTTCACCTCGTGCCGGCGCACGGTGGCAAAGACCACCTCGCACACGCCGCCGGCCACCAGCGTCGTGATGTAGATCGGCAGGAAATAGAGGAGGCCGTGAAACACGTTGGCGAAAGGGTTGCTGGGGTTGAACCCGATGCCAAGCAGCTCGATCAGCCCCGCGCGCCAGCCGGTCGCCTCGAAATCGGCCAGCGCCAGGTTGGCCTGATAGCCGACGTTGTACAGCCCCATCAGGATGCACGGGATCGTCGAGATCACCACGTACGTCATGATGCGCTTCATATCGATGTACGACCGCGCGTGCGGGGCGACCGTAGTCACGGTCTTCGGCGTGTAGAGAAAGCTCTCGACCATCTCGTACAGCGGGAACAGACGCTCCCACCTGCCGCCCTTCTCGAAGTTCGGCTCGATACGGTCGAAGAAATCACGCAATGCCAAGGCTCAGCCCTCCTTCTCGATCCGTGTCAGGCAGTCGCGCAAGGCGATGCCGTATTCGTACTTCGCCGGGCAGGCGAACCCCACAAGACCGAGATCTTCTTCGTCGAGCTCAAGCGCGCCGAGCGCCTGGGCCTGGTCGGTGTCCATCACCAACAGCGCGCGCAGCAGCTGGGTGGGCAGGAAATCCTGCGGCATCAGCTGCTCGAAGGTACCGATGGGCACCATCGCCCGGCGCCCGCCGTTGAGGTTCGAGGTCATCGGGAACAGCCGCTCTGCCAGCGCCGAGCCCAGCACGGGCTGCACGGCATATTTGGTCGGCATCGGACGGATCCAACCGAGCGGGATCTGCTCGCGGTCCTCCTCGATCAGCGTCACCTGGCGGGCATAGCGGCCCAGATAGCCGTCGGGCCCCTCGCCTGCCCTGCCGCTCAGCACCGAGCCCGAGATCATGCGCACCGGACGCTCGGCCGGCATGTCGTCGGCCGACAGCTCCCACATCGAAGCGCCCGCCAGGGTGCGCACCACGCGCGGGTTGGCGCAGGCAGGGCCTGAGAGCGCGACGACCCGTGTGCCGTCGTAGGTGCCGCTCTCAAGCAGCCGCCCGATCGCGATCACGTCCTGATAGCCGATGGTCCAGACGACCTTGTCGGCCAGCGGCGGCTCGAGGAAATGCATGTGCGTGCCGGCCAGCCCTGCCGGGTGGGGCCCGGCAAAGGCCGCGGCCTCGATCCCCGTCACGTCGCCACCCGGCACCTCGGCCCCGTCGGCATGGCAAAGATACGTCTTGCCCGTCGACAGGGTCGCGATGGCCGCTAGCCCGCCGCAGAACGCGTCGGCCGCCTCGCGCAGGATCGGCGCGGGATCGGCAGACAGCGGTTCGGTGTCGATCGCCGTCACGTAGATCGCGGCAGGCTGCGTGTCGGGCGCCGGGATTTTTGAGTAGGGTCGCGTGCGGAACGAGGTCCAGAGCCCCGCCGCACAAAGCCGTTCGACCAGCCCCTGCGGCGTACCGGCGTCGCCGACGTTCGAAAAATCTACCGGCTCGGGCGCCTCGTCCAGCGCCTGGATCTCGACGCTGATCAGCTTGCGCCGTGCACCGCGGTTGATGGCGCGCACCCGCCCGCCCACGGGCGAGACGACGCAGACGTCGGCCATGTCCTTGTCGGTCAGGATGGGGGCGCCCCGGCCGACCAGATCGCCCTCCTCGACCGAAAGCCGCGGCTTAAAGCCCAGATAATCGTCGCCCAGGATAGCGTAATTGGCCACCGGCGGACCGTCCTCCAGGCCTTCCCTCGGCGCTCCTAGGATCGGTACATCCAACCCTTTGCGTAGCGAGAAACGCTGCATGGTTGCTTTCCCTTTTGGAACGATCGGCTGGCGGCATGGCATCCACACCGCTGGCTGCAGAGGTTCCGCGAGTCCCTGTTAGTTCGTCTGTGGAACCGTGCCTAGCACGAACTTCCGCATGGTGGCGATACACCGCAAGGGATGGGATGGCGGGTCTTGCGCACGCCTGCGACAGTCTGCGCACCGCGCCGCCGGACAGCGACGCCCAGCTGGCGAAACAGACCCTGCGACAGGTCCCCTGCCGGCCGTCATTCGCGGCGGTGGGCCACTAAAGTCGGGCAACCAAGATCGGGGCACCGAGGTGGGGCCAGCAAGGTTGGGCGACCAAGGTCGGGCCACCAAAGTCGGGCGATCAAGGACGGGCCATCAGGGTAGGGCGCCGTTATCCCCTGGGGCGCGACACGTTTGCGGTTGAAACGGTTGCAAAGGTCGCCGACAACTGAGAATGGAACTGCGTCCCACGTGTCGCTCGCCAAGAAAGGTTCATCTGTGATCGACCCGGCCAGATTTTCCCGCCGCGCCTTCATGGTCATGCCGCTCGCGCTGGCAGCCTGCACCGCCAGCAACCCCGAGGTGTTTCGGATCGGCGGTGCCACGATGGGCACGGTCTATCAGGTCGTCGCCATCGACGCCGCGCGCCGGCTCAGCGAGGACGAGGTCAAGACCGCGGTCGAGGGCGCGCTGGCCGAGGTCAACAGCGCGATGTCGAACTGGGACCCTGCCTCGGAGATTTCGCGCTTCAACGGTCAAACGGGCACCGGCCCTGTCGCCGTGTCGCCGGCCCTGAACCAGGTGATGGCGGCGGCCGAGGCGATCCACACCGCCAGCAACGGCCGGTTCGACACCACGATGGGCCCGATCATCGAGCTTTGGGGCTTCGGCGCGCCGGGGGCCACGGCGATGCCCAGCGATACCGCGCTGGCGGCCGCCCGCGCCCGCGCCGGGCACGCCAATACGCTACAGGTGGGACAGGGCACGCTGCAGAAGACCCAGCCCGCGGCCCAGGTCTATCTGGCCGGCATCGGCAAGGGTTACGGCGCCGACCATGTGGGACGCGCGCTCGAGCGGCTGGGCATCGAGAACTATCTGGTCGAGATCGGCGGCGACATGTACGCCGCGGGCCGCAACCCGGACGGCCTGCCATGGCAGATCGGCATCGAAACGCCAGCGGCCGACAGGATGGAGGTGCTTCGGGTCGTCGGCGTCTCGAACCTGGGGCTGGCGTCGTCGGGCGACTATCGCAATTACGTCGAGCGCGACGGCGTGCGCTTTTCTCACCTGATCGACCCCAGCACCGGGCGCCCGGTGACGCACGACACCGCGTCGACCACAGTGCTGGCCGACAACGCGATGCTGGCCGACGGCTGGGCCACCGCGTTCCACATCATGGGCAAGGACGAGGGGCTGGCGGTGGCCGAGGCCGAGGGCCTGGCCGTGCTGTTCACCGAACGCGACCGCGACGCCGACGGGCTTCGCTTTAAGACCACGGCCAGCCGTGCGTTCCGGGCGATTGCGGGCTAGGATCGCAGCACGGCGGTAGCGAGGCAGCCCATGGCCACCTTTTTCCTGACCTTCGCCCTGTTGGTGCTGATCGTCGCCGGGATGGCGATCGGCGCGATCCTGATGGGGCGGACGATCAAGGGCAGCTGCGGCGGTCTGAACGCCATCGGCGACAGCGACCAGTGTCTGGTCTGCAACAAGGAAATCGACCCCGAAAGCCCGCTGCGCGAGCGGCTGGCCTGCCCCCGCGCGCGCCGGATGATGGCCCGCGCGGGCCTGGACCCCGACACCGCGGCCGACGCCCACCCCGAGGCGCGCTGAACGCCCGCATCAGCGCACGCCGCGGTGCCAGTGGGCGCGGGGCCAGTGGGTGCGGGGCCAGTGGGCACGGGGCCAGGGGGCGCGGGGCCAGGTGTGGGCGCGGGTGCGGGGGCGAGAGACCCGGGGCCGGGGGCGCGTATGCCGGGGCGCTTCAAGGCGTGGGCGCCAGCGGCACGAAGCCCACGATCAGCAGCGACCCTGCTGCCAGCGTGCCGAACAGCCAGAGCTGCCACACCGGCCCGTCTGCCCGCCATACGCGGCGGTACTGATACCCGCCCCAGCAGGCCAGCACGAAAATCCCGGTCGCCATCGCGGGAGACAAAGTCAATTCAGTCAAAAGAACCCTCCCAATAGGATCGAATCGGGTATCGTCGGTGGCCAGCACAAAAAACGGCCACGGAGGAAACGCAATGCCAAGCTCTTATCGTGCGCCCATGCGCCAAGATAAGCTCAGCGACCGCACCTACAGCCAGAGTGAAGCGAGCAACATGACGTCGGAACAGACCGTCGTCGCCAAACTCCTCGACACCAAGGGCGGCACGGTGTTCTCGATCGGCCCGGATCAGACCCTGGGCCGCGCGGTCGAGGTGCTGCGCGACCGTCGCATCGGCGCGCTGGTGGTCACCGACGAGGCCGGCGGGCTACTCGGAATCCTGTCCGAGCGCGACATCGTGCGCAAGCTGGCCGACACGCCGGGCAAGACGCTGCCGCAACTGGTTCGGGACGTGATGACCCCGAAGGTCGAGACCTGTACCTCGCGCGAGCCGCTGATCGACGTGCTGCGGCGGATGACGGCGGGGCGGTTCCGCCACATGCCGGTGGTCGAAGACGGCGCGCTAGTCGGCATGGTGACCATCGGCGATGTGGTCAACTATCGCCTGACCGAGCTCGAGCACGAGACCCTGCAGCTGAAGCAGCTGATCGTGGGCTGACGCAGCCCCGCAGCCCCGCAGCCCCGTCGACCGGGCGGCCGCCACGCCCTGCGACGATGCGGCGCCGATCCAGACAGCCGGGCTGCGGGGCGCTATCCTGTCCGGGCGGACAGGCGCGCCCGGCGCTGGCGCGCGGGCGATGAAACGCGGGTGCCCTCGGATGGCGGCATCGGCGGCGATCCGCCGGGCGCGGGTCCGCGCAGGCCGCCTTGCCGGCCCGACCCGGGATCGCGGTGCTATCGCCCTCGACCATGGCTCTGCCCGCCTGCCGGATCGCGCGACCATCGCGGCGAGCGTTGCAGCGGGGACGTGCGCGGGCTCGGCAGTCCCGTCACTCCGCCGGCCGGGTCAGCCAGACGCGCCAGGCGCCGGAGGCGTTGACCTGCAGGCGATAGGCGCCGGGCTCGACGATCAGATGGCGGCCCGTGCCGCGGCCGCCCATGTGCAGGTTCTGGGCGACGGTGTCGTCGGCGCGCAGCAGTGTCGCCACCATGATCACATCGCTCGACTCGAAATGCAGAAGGCGCGGTTTCTCGACCGTGAAGAGATCGGTCATGCCGCCGCCCTTGCCGGCGAAGACCTCAATCACCGTCGCCCCCGCCAGCCGGTCGAAGCAGGCAAGGCGCGCGGTGTCCTGCGCGATGCTCGCACAACGGGCCAGCGCGTTGGTCGTGTCGTCGGCGTGGGCGAACGGCGCCGCGCCGAGCGCGATCGCAAAGGCCAGACCGAGGCGCGGCATGGGGGCGACGCCGTGCCGCCGCCGCACCGACACGCCGGATCTCACCAATCGAAGGGGCAGCCGGTGCAGCCCTCCATGTGCACGCCCTCCCAGATCGCGTAGCGGATCTGCGCACCCTCCATCGAGGCTTCGGCAAAATCGGAGTGGTAGAACTTCGCCTCCTGCAGGTGGGCCGAGGTGAGCCGCGCACCCACGAAACGGGCTTTGGGGGCCCAGACGAACTCCATCGACGCGGCGGTCAGGTTGGCGCCCGTCATGTCGGCACCGGCCATGCGCGAGAAATCGAGATCGGCGCCGGTGAAGTCCGCGCCCGGGGCCTTGACGCCCTGCAGCATAACCTTCTCCAGCGTCGCGCCGCGCAGATCGGCGCCCGAGAGATCGGCGCCCTTGAGCTCGGCCAGGCGCAGGTCGGCGCGGGCGAGATTGGCGCCGCGCAGGTTGGCGCCGCTGAGCTTGGCGCCCGCCAGATCGGCGTGGCGCAGGTCGACACCTGGGCACTGCGTGCCGGGTTCGATGGTGCAGCCGTTGACGACCCAGGGGCCGACGCGCGGCTCCGGCGTGTCGTGGATCACCTTCCACTCGGCCGCGGCGACCGGCGTGGCAGCGGCGACGGCAAGGCCGAGCGCGGCGAGAAGACGGAACCAGATCATGGTGTGCTCCTGAGAACGGAAAAGGGCCGCCCCACCCGGTGGCGGGGCGGTCCTTGGGTCACTCGGCGTCCAGCTCGGCGCGGTCGTCGCCGGTGGCGGGTGCATCGTCGCGGGCGCGGACCTCGGGCACCTCGAACACCCAGAACGAGCCGCCCTGGCTGACCTGGGTGGTGAGCTGCGCCATGTCACCGCCCCACAGCGGCACGGCACCGCCGTAGCCCGAGGCGATGCCGACGAACTGCTTGCCGTCCATCTCCCAGGTGATCGGCGAGGACACGATGCCCGAGCCGGTCTGGAAGGCGAACAGCTCCTCGCCCGTCGCCGCGTCGAAGGCCTTGAAGAACCCGTCCGAGGTGCCGGTGAACACCAGACCGCCGGCCGTGGTCATGGTGCCGGCCCAGAGCGGGAACTCCTCGTTGTGCTCCCAGATCTTCTCGCCCGTCTGGGGGTCGAAGGCGCGGAGCGTGCCGATGTGGTCGTCATAGAGCCGCTTGATGCGGAAGCCCTGGCCCAGGTACGCGGCACCCGCTTTGTAGTGGACCTCGGTCGTCCAGTAGTCCTCGGTCCAGTTGTTGGCGGGCACGTAGAACAGGCCGGTGTCGGGCGAGTACGACATCGGGTTCCAGTTCTTGCCGCCCAGGAACGGGGGCGTGACCTGGATGGTGGCGCCGCGGTCCTCGCCCTCGGCCGGCAGCGGCGGGCGCTGGCCCTCGACCTCGACCGGACGCCCGGTCTCCAGGTCGATGTGGGTGGCCCAGGTGATCTCGTCGACAAAGGGGAACGCGTTCAACAGCGCCGTCGGCTTGTTGATCTCGGTCCCCCGCTCGGCGAGCGCGGCCACGTCGGTCACATAGAAGAAGCCGTTGCGGTCGGCATGGCCGCCGGCGCGGACGACGGTGCCGTCCTCCTTCTCGAAGTCGAACAGGATGATCTCGTTGTTGCCCGAGAAGTCCCACGCGTCGTTCGGGGTGTGCTGGTAAAAGCCCACCATCTCGCCCGTGGTCGGGTCCACATAGGCCTGACCCGAGGTGTAGAGGCTGTCGTAGTCCTGGAAGTTGTCGCCGTCCGAACGCGCCCAGGTGTTCCACGGGGCCGGGTTGCCGGTGCCGACGACGATGGTGTTGGTCTCGACATCGAAGCTGGCCGACTGCCAGGGCGCGCCGCCGCCGTGGTGCCAGGCTTCCTTTTTCTCGCCGTTCGCGTCGTTCGGCCAGGACGGGGCCGAGGCGTCGCCCGTCGTCGCGCCGTCTTCGCCCTGCAGCGTGCCCACGTGGCCTTCCACGAAGGGACGCATCCAGATCTCTTCGCCGGTGTCCACGTCGCGGGCGAAGAGCTTGCCGACCACGCCGAACTCGTCACCCGAGGAGCCGTGGATCAGCATCACGCGGCCGGTGGCCTGGTCTTTGACGATCGTCGGCGCGCCGGTCATCGTGTAGCCGATCTTGTGGTCGCCGAACTTCTTGCGCCAGACGACCTTGCCGGTGTCCTTGTCCAGCGCATAGACGGCGCCGTCCAGCGTGCCCAGAAAGACCTTGTCGCCATAGATCGCAGCGCCGCGGTTCACCACGTCGCAGCACGGGCGGATATCCTCGGGCAGGCGCGCCTCGAACTTCCAGAGCCGCTCGCCCGTGCGGGCATCGAGCGCCCACATGCGCGAGTACGAGCCGGTGACGTAGATCACGCCGTCATGCACCAGCGCCTGGGTCTCCTGGCCGCGCTGCTTCTCGTCGCCGAACGAGAACGCCCATGCCGGGCGCATGGCCGAGACGTTGGAGGTGTCGATCTGGTCGAGACTGGAGTAGCGCTGCGCGTTGTTGCCGAAGCCGTACATCAGCACGTCGTCCGTGGTGACGTGATCTTGCTCGATGTCCTCCCAGGTGACCGGTGCGGTTCCTTCGGCCATGGCGGTGCCGGCCAGGGCCAACAGGCCGATCGCGGCAACGCTCGCTGTCAGATGCTTCTTCATTCCGTTTCTCCCAGAGGCAGTTGTGATGTCGCTGTTTGATTTGGGCCACGCGTGTCGCGGCTTCTCGTGATTGGAAGGCGTCACCGCAGCAGCGGCAGCGCCTCGGTTTCGAAGCCCGCGTAGATCTGGACGACCGAGCGTCGGTACTCTCCCGGATTGGCGCCCAGGTCGGCCCACGGGGCGGGCGGGTCCTCGCGCATCGCCTCGATCATGCCGAGCCCGCGGTCGGCCGCATCGGCCAGCCGGGCGACCAGCCAGTCGAGGTAGTCGCGGGTTTGGCGAAGGGCGTCGCCCTGACGGTCCAGCGGGCCGTGCCCGGGGATCGTGGCGGCGACGTCCAGCGATGCCAGATGGTCGAGGCTCTTGTGCCAGCGACCGAGGTTGGCGTCGGGGACGGTGGGCGCGCGGTCCAGGAACAACAGATCGCCCGCCACCAGCGTGCCGGTCGCGACGTCCAGCACGGCGAGATCCGCCTCGGTGTGCCCGCCCAGCGGCACGAGCTCGAAGCGCCGCCCGCCGATGGTCAGCGGCCCGCCCGCGACCGACTGGTTGGGCAAGGCCGGTTCCGTGCCCCGCATCGGCAGCCCGACCTCGCGGTACAGCAGGTCGGCATAGTCGGCGAGGTTCGCCTCGGCCCTGGCCGCCGTCGCCGGCTGCGCCATGATCGGCCGGTCGGCCAGCGCCTGCGTGCCGAAGGTATGGTCGGGGTGGTGGTGGGTCAGCACCGTCGCCGCCAGCCCACCGAACCGACGCTCGACCTCGGCGCGCAGCCGCTCGCTGAACGCGGCCGAAGAGCCGGCATCGACGATCAGCGCGCCGGCATCGGTGGCAAAAACGGCGACGTTGGCGATGTCGCCGCCGTTGTTGCGGCTGAAGGTCTCGGTGTCGCCCACATGGATCCAGGCCCCATCCGCCACCGGCTGAAGGAAATCGTGGCGGGACGCGGCCCGCGCCATCGCCGGCAGGGCCACGGCACCGGCAAGTGCGGCACGACGGGTGAGCTTTGGGATGTCCTTTTTCATCACGCGGCTCCCGGCACGAGGTGATCGATGACGAGGCCCATGTTGTCTCGCGCGGTGACGCGGACCCCGGCACGGGCCATCTCGGGCGGCAGATCGAGCGCGAGCGAGGGGTCCTCCTCGAGCGGCACCCCGATCTCGAGATCCGCGAAGGGCGCGCCGTCTAGATCGGCAACCGCGATCTCGGTCAGAAAGAACTGCGGCGCGCCGTCGGCGAGGCCGGTGTCCATGGGATGCGTGATCCGCAGCCGCAGCCGACCGTCTGGCCAGAGCCTCGCGCGGGTCTGGCCGAGCGTCGACTGCCAGTCTGGCCGCTCGTGCGCTTTTGCAGGCACGCCGCAGCCGCCACCGGCCGCACGGATGAACGCGCCGCCGATGCGCCAGGTGCCGTCGGTGCCAAGGGCGCTGACGCGGACCGCCGTGCCCTGATCGATCTTCATGCCGAAGCCGAGGCGTGCGACGGCGCGTCCCGGCGTGAAGGTCATGACCCAGGGAAACGGGCTGTAGTCAGCCGTCACGACGATCCGCTCGACCCCCTCGACCCGCGTCGCATCCAGCATCAGCGGCAGATGCCGGGCATCGTCGGCCTCGCCGGGCGAGATCAGACGGACGTCCGGGTCGAAACGCCAGTCGGTCGGATCGCCCAGATGCTCGGCGCGGTGAAAGTCCCACATCCCGCTGTCGAACGGATCGCTGTGGTCGGCCCGCGCCGTCGTCGCAGCGGCCGTCGCCGATGCCGTGCCCGCAAGACCGGCCGCCGGGGTGGGGATGCGCGTCATCGTCCCGGCCCTCAGTCCAACCCGTCGGCGAGCACGGTGAGGGCCTTGTCGGCCGCCGCCGCGTCGGCGCGTAGGATGGCGGCTGCGCGGGCCATCGGCGTGTCGGCCTGCCCCTCGCCATAGGCCGTGTCCACCGAGCTCGACAGGGTGAGCAGGTCGTCGGCGATGGCGCCGATCGCGTCGGCATCGCCGTCCGAGGCCGTCAGCCGCGCCATCAGTGCGCGACGATCCGTCTCGATGGCGTCGAGCTGGTCGGGATCGGGCCGGGTCTCGACATAGGTGCGGATCGCCCAAGCCGCCTCCTGGCTCAGCAGGCCATCGAAGCTCGGCATCTTGGTCACGCCGTTCTGGGTGTAGCCGCGGCGGAAGCGCTCGACGTACCACTCGTCGCCCCAGTCCGACGGCTCCAGGTACCGCAGATCGGGGGCCAGACCGCCGGAGATCGCCTCCAGCCCATGGCAGCGGGCGCAGTTCGAGTTGTAGCCCTCGGCGCCGACCTGCAGCGCCGCCTCGCGCAGCGCGCCATCGGCGGTGCGATAGGGGTTCTCGGCCAGCCACTCGGCGCCGATCGTCGGCAGGCCGCGG
>JBCCMW010000019.1:0-21672 GCA_039026175.1 Pseudomonadota bacterium | reverse complement strand
GACGACGCGCGCGGGCGGCACATAGACCCGCGGCGCCACGACGACGGCTGCGGGCGGGCGGAAGGCGCGCGGCGCCACGACCACCCGGCGCGCGGCATGGGGGTAGGCGGCGGTGCCCGTCACTGTGCGCGTCACCGCGCCCGTCACCGTGCCGGTCACCGCGCGCGTGCCTGTGCTCGTCACCGTGCGGGTTACCGTGCCGCCCGCATAGGAGCGGCTGCGCGTCACCGTGCGCGAGCAGGCAGTGCCGCTGCAGCTGCCCGAGGCGCTGACGCTGGCGGTGCCGCTCGGGCCCGCGATGGTGGCGCTGCGCTCCCAGGCCTGCGCCTCGACGACGGCGCCGAAGGCCAGCAGGGCGCAGAGGGCGTGCAGGGCGAAGGTCCGTGGCATCGCGTGTTCCTTTCTCGACATCTCGGCGGAGCGCTCGGTGCGCCGTCGCGGCTGACACAAGAGATACGCCCGACGTGTCGCCTCCCTATGGACGGCGCGAAACAGCGCGTATCGTTCGGTCACCGGCGTGTAACGGTTTGTCGAGCGCGGCCCCCGACCCGCCTGGCCCGCCGCCCCAAGCAAGGCCGGCCGGAGGCCCAAGCGCACGGCCGCGGGGTCTCGATCGACCCGCCCGGGATCGGCTCTTTTGCCCATGGCGGCGGGGCTCCGGCGGGGCTAGGGCGGCCGCAGCCCAGTCGACCGGGTCTCGCGCTCCAGACCCGGCATCCGCGCGCTGCCGCGGACCACCGACCCGCCACCGCATCACGCCCGCGACCGCCCACCCCGCCGCGCGATGCGCGGGTGCCGGGCCGGGTCAAGGATCGCCGCCAGGCGGCCGCAGAGCGGCTTGTCCTTGACGCGGTCCGTCACCCGCACACGCTCGAACAGAAGCCCCCTGGGCTTCTCTCAGCCCACCCCTGCCCCTTTCGCGGCCGTCGGAGACAGCGACGGGCGCACTGCTGCTGCCGCCTTTTCCCGGCAACCGAGCATCGCGGCGACCAGCCGCGATTCCGCTTGGTCGGAGGTGACGCCGGGCGCGTCTGTCGGTGGGATGCGATCCGGGGCCCCGGTTGCGCGCGGCCGCCGGCGGCGTCGCGGGGCACGCAGAAGCTGTGCCGTAGCTCGAGCAATCGTCTCAGGGTTGATTCGACTGTCGGCGGTTCGGTGGGTCGGCCGCGGGCATCGTTGGGGCCTCGCCAGTACCGTGTTGCGACGTCTGTTCCATGCTGGTCCAGGGCCCTGCCTGCGTCGTGGGCAATGCCGCCGCGTGCGCGTGCAGGTGCCCGCTCTGCGGACAGCGAGGTTCGGTACAGCGTCGGCGGCTCCGCTCGCCCTGCTGCGCTACGAAAACGCTTTTCGTTTTATGACGGGGGGTTACGCCTACCGGACCGGTCGCGACACCGCGCGGCGAAATCGGACTTTTTCGACCGTGACGAGGGCGGTCACGCCACCGTCCAGCGCCCGAAATCGAGATCGATCGCGGGCGCTTGGGCTCCGCAAAAAGGGGCAGTACGGCTGACGTTTTGAGATTTGTTGACAACACAAAAGGTAAATGATTGATTAAATTTTGAGCAGTGACGAGTAGAGTTAGTGTCGTGTCTGTGGAAATGGTTGTGTGTGGTACGAAATTCTAGTGCTTCTGTATAAAAGTTCGCACCTGTCCTAGAATTCGACAGGAATGGATATTTAAACAGTGCGTGGGTGTCGATAGTGCCCGCCGCTGGATAGTATTCTCGAAGCAATAGATGCTGATCTTCGCTGCCACAGCCTCCTCCTGCACGACCGTGTGTGCGCGCTTCTTGGGCGTTGGAGGAAAGTATGGCGATCAGTTTCGAGCAGGTTGGCGTCTTCAAGGGTGCCGTTGGTGGGCCCAACGTGCTGCAAAACCCGACATCGCTACAGTTCGGCCCGGACGGCCGGCTGTATGTGTCGGAGCAGAACGGCTCGATCAATGCCTTTACTGTGGAACTGCAGGGCAATACCTGGGTTGCGACCGAGCACGAGCTGATGGTCGACGGTAACGGCGACGAAATCGTCAAAAACATCCAAAACCACAACGACGACGGGTCCGAGAAGCAGGGCGGCAACGACAACAACCGCCAGGTAACCGGCATCGTGGTCGCCGGCACCGCGGACGAACCGATCCTCTATGTGTCGTCCAGCGACCCCGACATCGCATCGAACGGCGAGAAGTTTCTGGACACCAACTCGGGCGTGGTGACGCGGGCGAGCTGGAACAGCACCAGCGAGACATGGGAGGTCGTCGATCTGGTCCGCGGCCTGCCGCGCTCGGAGGAAAACCATGCGGTCAACGGCATGGTCATCAGCCCCGACGGCTCGAAGCTGTTCCTGAACGTCGGCGGCAACACCAACAACGGTGCCCCGTCGGGCTTCTTCTCCTACACGGGCGAGTACGTCCTCTCGGGTTCGGTGCTGGAGATCGACCTCGACGGGCTGGATCTGCTGCCGACGGCGACCGACCCGCAGGGCGGCCAGCAGAACACGCCGCGCGACTATAAGTACGACCTGCCGACGCTGGACGACCCCAACGTGCCCAACGTCACCGACGGCGTCGGCGAAGACGCCAACGGGATGGACGAGGACGGCCCCTGGGGCGGCAACGACGGCCTCAACATGGCGATCCTGCCGGCCGATGCGCCGCTGCGGCTCTATGCAGACGGGTTTCGCAACCACTACGACCTGGCGCAGACCGCGAGCGGCGATCTCTACACCGTGGACAACGGCTCGAACGGCGGGCTGGGCAGTGTGCCCAATACCGAGGCCGGCGATGCCGACGGCGACGGTGTGGCGGGCGAGGCCGTCTCGACCCCCAACGACGGGGGCTCCGGCGATCCCGAGCCGCTCTTCAAGATCGAGGAGGGCGGCTACTACGGCCACCCCAACCCGATCCGTGCCAACCAGAACCAAGCGTGGACCGTCTACGACGACGACGGCAACCCGGACACGTCTCTAACCGTCAACTCGGTGCCCGATCTGTCGGCCCTGGTGCCCGACGGCGTGCAGATCGAGGAGGGGTTCCTGATCGACCCCTCCAAGTTCGCCGTCGGCACCGGCCAGACGCTGGCGGATCTGTCGCCCACCGACCAAATCGACCGGCTGTTGGAGAGCGGGGTGCGCGTCAAGCGCGACGGCAACGACTCCAACGCCATCGTCACCGTCGGCTCGTCGACCAACGGCATCGTGGTCTATGACAGCGGCGGTCAGGCGTTCGACGGCGTGCTGGACGGCAAACTGTTCGTCACCCAATTCAACGACAACGTCACCCTGCTCAACATCAACGCGGCGGGCGATGCGCTGGAGCCGGTGCTCGAGGCTGGGCCGGACGGCGAATTCGGCACGGCCGACGATGTGGTGCAGGCCGGCGGTGCCGACGGCATCCTGGAGATCGCCAACAACTCGCTGGGCATCGGGCTGATCAATCCGTTGGACGTGATCAACGGGCCCAACGGCACATTGTGGGTCGCCGAGATCGGCGGCAACGAGGTCACGGTGCTGGCGCCCAGCGACTTTGTCGCCGGGCCCGACCTGGACGGCGACAACGACGGGATCGACAACGCGGTCGACCCGTTCCTGCGCGATGCGACCAACGGCGCCAGTGCGGTCGTGACGCCGGGCGAGACGCTGCTGTGGGACTTCGACCCCAACCAGGACGGCAACCTGCCGGGGCCCCAAGGTTTCGGCGGCGGTCTGACCGGCGTGATGATCGACGGCACCACGGATTTCGAGCAGTTCTTCCAGGCGCCGAGCGACCTGCCGGGCCAGATCATCAACCTGGACAACGTCAAGTTTATCACCGCGGCTGCCGGCGGCACGACGGTTATCGAGGAGGTGTCCAACGGCGACCCGTTCGGCACGTCGAACAACGGCGAGTTCCTGTTCCACACCGGCGTGTCGCTGGCCCCCACCGTGGGCACGATGAGCATCAAGTGGATCGTCGCCAACCCGGTCGAACAGATCACCGGCAACTTTCAACAGATCGGCGGCTACATCGGCACGGGCGATCAGGCCAACTATTTGAAAGTCGTCGCGATCCGACAAGGCGGCAGCAATGCCGGCATCCAGCTCGCGCTGGAGAACAACGACGACGTCGCCGACGGCAATAGCTACACGCTGCCGGCGAGCGACATTTTCGATGCCAGCGAGATCCCGGTGAACGGCGAGATCGTGTTCGAACTGGTCGTCGATCTGGTCGCCGAGACCGCGACGCCGACCGTGACCTACGACACCAATTCGGGACCTGCCGTGGTAACGGGCGATCCGCTGTCGCTGGCGGGGTCCAACGTGCTGACGGCGCTGAACGGCGAGTGGCAGGTCCAGGGGCAGGACAGCGGTCTGGCGGTCGGCCTGTTCTCGACCAACTTCGGCGAGCCGGACACGGCCGAGGGTCGCTTTCAGGCGGTGTTCAAGGACATCGAGATCACCGCGACCGAGGCCGCGCTGCCGCCCGATGCGGTGGACGACGTGTTCTTTACCGGGGTCGACACGCCGATCACCATCTCGGTGGCCGAGCTCCTGGCCAACGACAGCGACCTCAACCCCTCGGATTTGATCAGCTTCACCGGGGTTTCCAACGTCCAGAACGGCGTCGTCGCCATCGACGACAACCAGACGCCCGGCGACACGTCCGATGATGTGATTACTTTCACGCCTGATGCGGCTTTCAGTGGTACGGCCGGGTTCGACTACAGCATTACTGACGGTAGCCTGACCGATACGGCCTCGGTCGAGGTCAGCGTCTCGGACAGGCAGGTGCTGTACCGGGTCAACGCAGGCGGTGGCGAGATCGCGGCCCAGGATGACGGGCCCGACTGGAGTGCCGACATCGCGACCAACAACAGCCCGTTCCTCAGCAATCCGGGCAGCAACTCTACCGCGGGCTTTGCCGCCGTCGATCCCGGTCCGACGGTGCCCGCCAGCGTGCCCGGGGCGATCTTCGACACCGAGCGTTGGGACCAGCCCTCGGCGCCCGAAATGGCGTGGGAGTTCCCGGTCGCAGGCGCCGGCCTCTACGAGATCAACCTCTATCTGGGCAACGGCTTCGGCGACACCAGCACGCCGGGGACGCGTGTCTTCGACGTGTCCGTCGAGGGCAGCGTCCCGGTCGCGTTCGACGACATCGACCTGTCGGCGACCTTCGGTCACCAGGTGGGCGGGCTGTTGAGCACGACGGCGCTGATCACCGACGGCGGCATCAGCCTGGAGTTCCTGCACGGTACGGAAAACCCGCTGATCAACGGCATCGAAATCGTGCAGGTCGGCAGCGTTAGCCCGCCGCTACCCATCGTCTCGATCCTGAACGCCGAACAGACCGTCAACGAGGGCGTGGCCGGCGGCCAGGTGCAGATCTCGATTGCGACCAACCAGACCGTGCCGGCCGACGAGACGGTGGACATCACCTTCCAGATCGAGCCGCTGGGCGCGACGCCGGGCGCGGGCGGCGACTATCAGTACACCTCGCCCTCGGCCACTTTCGGCGGCGGCACGTACACCGACACGGTCTCGATCGCGGGCAGTTCGTCGGACGTGACGATCCCCATTGCGATCCTCGAAGACTTGGATATCGAGACGGGTGAAGCGTTTAGCGTCACGATCACCAGCGTCAGCGGGAACGCGCAGATCGGCGCGGCGAACGTCGCCACCGTCACCATCGAGGACAATGACGGCTCGACCGGCGACGTGCTGTTCCGCATCAACGCGGGCGGCGAGGAGGTCGCGGCGAACGACGGCGGAATGGCCTGGTCCGCCGACCTGGGCGCCGTGGCCGCGGGTTCGGCAATCGTGGGCCCTTCTTCGCCGTTCTTGGTGGATCGCGGGATTGATGGCGACACGGGTCCGACCAGCGACAACGTCACCTTTGGCGCCGGCTCGCCGGCCGGCCCGGGCACCAACGGCACGGGCGCGCCGGACGCGCTGTTCACCACCGAGCGTTTCTCGACACAGCCGAACCCCGACAATATCGGCTATGCGTTCGATGTGGAGAATGGGGAATACTTCATCAATCTGTACTTCGATGAGCTGTTCTTCGAGGAAGCGGGTGGACGTGTCTTCAGCGTGGGCATTGAAGGCACAACCGTGCTGGAGAATTTCGACACCTTCGCTACCTTTGGTAACAACTCTGGGGTCCAGAGCTTTGTCACGACGGTCGCTGACGGCGAGCTGAACATCGAGTTCTTGAAGACGGCGACCAACAACCCGCACATTGCTGCCATCGAGATCCTGACATCGGCGCCGGTGGGGCCCAAGGACACGATCGACGGCGTCCCGGTTCAGGGCAACGATTTCTCGACCGACGCGGCGGCGCCGACCACGGTTGTGCTGCCGGCCGATGGCTCGGTGACCGTCGTGTCCAATCTGGAGGGCGGGCACAACGACCGCGACTTCATCACCGTGTCGGTGCCCGACGGGTTCCGCCTGGCCGACATTATTCTGGACGACTACAGCGCCGACCCCGGCAACTCGGGCTTTATCGGGCTCAAGCTGGGCAGCGACTTCGTGATCGATCCGGCGATCCCCGGGCCCGGCATCACACCGGACGGCGTGGTGGACCCCGGCGATCTGAACGGCGGCTATGTGTTTAACGAGGGCGACGAGGGCACGGATCTTCTGCCCAGCCTGAACGGAAGCTTCTTCGGGGGCTTCGACGAGGCGGCGCTGACGGGCGACATCACGGTCTGGCTGAACCAGGGCGGCGACGCGAGCCAGGCGACGCTGACCTTCGTGACCGAGGCGCTGCCCGAACAGGGACCCATCGTGGCGGCGATCAACGCCGGCGGCCCGGCGTTGACGCAAGGCGGTATCGACTTTGCCGCCGATGCGTTTTTCTTGGGTGGCGGGACATTCACCGACGGCAGCAACTTCGATAACAATAACGGCAACGGTACGCAGTCGGGATTTGACGGTACGGTCTACAAGACCGAGCGGTTTGCCGGGGTTCTGAACTACGAAATCCCGGTCGCGGCAGGCGAGTATTCGGTCGAACTGTATTTCTCGGAGATCTTCCTTTCAGCGCCCGGAGGGCGTGTCTTCGATGTCTTCGTCGAGGACGTGCTGGTGCTGGACGACTTCGACGTGCTGGCGGCGACGAACGGCGACTTCAACCAGCCGG
Organism: Pseudomonadota bacterium; assembly: GCA_039026175.1. Lineage (GTDB taxonomy): Bacteria > Pseudomonadota > Alphaproteobacteria > Rhodobacterales > Rhodobacteraceae > Thermohalobaculum. The sequence continues at coordinate 14,555 of JBCCMW010000019.1, read as the reverse complement.
TCGTGATCACGGTGCCCGACAGCTTTACGCCCGAGACCGCGGGCGCGCCGGAGGCATTGGATATCGACCTGGTCGCGTCGGTCGACAACGCCAAGATCAGCGGCATCGTGGTGCGCGCGGTGGTGCCCGAGCCCGAGCCCACGGGCGGCGCCGCCACGCTGACGATCAACGACAGTGCCGACGGGATCGAGACGTCAAACTTCGGCAACGGCTCCTTCTCGATCAGCAATGTCGGCACCAAGGACATCGCCTTTATCGAGATCGACGTCACCGACGCGCTGCTGCCCGACGCGGTCTTCGATCCCTTCGGCGTAGCCGGAGACTCGACCGCCAAGGCCCTGACGCTGCAGGGCAACAGCGACGGCGGCACGGGCCTGGTGGTGCCCACCGGCGGCTTCGACGAAGACGCGATCGGGATCACCTACATCGGCACCGGCGGTGTGGCGGGGTACGAGAAGCTCCGCCTCGACTTCACCGACTTCAACCCGGGCGAGACGATCAGCTTTGGGGTCGACATGGACCCCAACTCGATCGCCGGGTCGACCAAGGCGACGTTGGACAGCGGCGCGCCGCTGGCCGGCGCGGGTAGCGACAACATCTGGGACGTGGGCGGCATCGGCGGCGCCGAGCTGTCGGGCAGCCTGTTCACCGTCGGCTATGACGACGAGACAAGCTCGGTCGGCCAGCTGATCGGCCAGGGCACGGGGCAGCAGATGGGTGCCGAGGCGCTGTCCAGCCAGGACAGCCCGGACCTGGCCGTCAGCCTGACCGTCAACGGCCTGGGCGAAGGTGCCGAGGGCACCTACAGCGACGGCGGGCCACAGATCCTGGTCCAGGGCCCGGCGGGCGAGACGGCGCGGATCCTGGTGACCAAGGGCTTTATCGTGCCCTTTACCAACGAGTTCGCCGACACCAACGGCGCCGCGTTCGACCCGGTCAACGTGTACCACGACCAGTTGGACGCCCAGATTGCGGCGCTGGAGGCGAGCGGTTTCCCGGCCAACAACGCAGTCGAGATGCAGTACGTCGACATCGCGCTAGACGGCACGGTGCAGGACATCTCGTCGCTGTTCGACTTCACCCAGGTCGCCGCGTTCGATCTGTCGGTGCCGGATGCGGACAACGAATTCGGGGTGCTGGACGAGGCTCAGCTGCCGCTCGGCATCGTCGCCGGCATCGTCGATCCGTCCAACGACCAGCCCAAGGGGCCGGTGACCTCGCCCATCCATCTGACCTTTGCCGAGAACGCCCCTCCGGTGATCGGCGCCATCGCCGACGTGACCATCGACGAGGGGGCCGAGGCGAGCTTTGCGGTGACCGCGACAGACGCGGACGAGGATCCCATCACGCTGAGCGTCGTGCTGACCCGCGACATCGACGACAGCGTGGTCGACCCGTCCGAGTACAGCTTCACCGACAACGGCGACGGCACCGCTACCTTTAGTTGGCTGACCGACGAGCCGGACGACGGGGCCTATACGGCCGCGGTATCGGCCGACGACGGCGTCAATGCCACGGTCCTGCCGGTGGCGATCATCGTGAACGAGATCGCCGAAACCACCCAGACGGTGCTCTACCGCGTCAACGCCGGCGGGGCCGAGGCTGCGGCGTCCGACAGCGGGCCCGCATGGAGCGCCGACACCCTGGCGCAGAACTCGCCGTTCCTGGTGAACGCCGGATCGAACAACGTCTTCCCCAGCAGCGGCAACGCCAACCTGAACGTCGATCTCTCGATGCTGGCCGGCACCGGCGTCACGGCCGAAGTCATCGGCATCGAGCGGTGGGACAACAACAACGGCAACAACGGCGAGATGCTGTGGGCCTTCCCGGTGGACGTGGGCACCGAGGTGATCGTCAACCTGTACGTGGCCGAGCTGTTCCAATCGATCCCGGATATCGACGAGAGCGGCGATCCCACCGGCGACCGGATCTTCGACGTCACCGTCGATGGCGTGGTGCCGCCGGCGTTCGACGACATCGACCCGTATGCGCTCGCCGGTAACGCGTTCCTCAAAGGCGCGGTCGTCAGCCACCAGTTCGTCAGCGACGGCTCGGTCGATCTGGAGTTTATCCACGTCGTCGAAAACCCGGCGATCAAAGCCATCGAGATCATCGCGATCGAGAGTGCCGGCAACGCCGATGGCCAGTTGCCGACCGCCAGCCTGAATGCCACGCCGGTCGAGGGCGGGACCAGCAGCTACCAGTTCTCGGTCACCTACACCGACAACTTCGCGATCGACGTCTCCAGCCTCGATGGGGGCGATATCACGGTCGAGAATTCGGCCATCGGCTTCTCGACCGCGGCGACCCTGATCTCGGTCGACGTGCCGGCGGACGGCACGCCGCGCACGGCGACCTATGCGTTCGACGCGCCGGGCGGCGTGTTCGACGCGGCCGACAACGGCGACTACACGATCTCGCTCAATGCGACCGAGGTGCTGGACATCAACGGCCTGCCGGCCGCGGCCACGCAGCTTGGCACCATCGCGGTCGACATCCCCGTGGCCAATGCCTCGGCGCTGATCGAGGTGACGCCGGACAGCGCGCTCACCGCGTCGACCTTTACCGCCAGCAGCTTCCAGATCACCAACACCAGCGAGCCGGGCGTCGAGATCCTCTCGGTCAGCTTTGATCTGTCGACCGGCATTCTGCCCGACATGGTGTTCGATCCGACGGGGGCAGGCGGCGACGCGACGGCGAGCCCGCTGACCCCCAACGCCGGGGCCGCGGCAACGGGCTTCGTGGTGCCGGGCGATCCGGCGGCGGATCCGTTCTCGGCGCCGCGCAATGGCGGGTTCGACGTGCTGGATCTGGCCTTCACCGACTTCCAGACGGGCGAGCAGTTCCTGTTCACCACCGATGTCGATCCGAACTCGATCCAGGGCGTGCCGGGGGCCGGTGCTGCCGGTGCGGCCTCGGGCTACGAGCTCACCGGGGCCACCGTCACGGTCGCTTTCTCCAACGGTCAGACACTGGTCGGCTCGCTGTTCGAGGACGGCTCGCTGGGCGGCAGCCAGGTGCTGGTCGAGGCCGAACTGCCCAGTGCACCGACCATCGAGGTGCTGGGGGCGGGACCCGACGAAGCGGGTCTGCCCGGCACCCAGGTCACCGTCAGCGGCGACCCGACGATCCGCGTGACGGGTACCGAGGGCGACTATGTCGCGCTGCTCCAGATGGACAGCAGGCTGTTCATCGCCTCGGGCGAGCCGCCGTTCGACGTGGCGGGCGATGAGCTGCCCTTCTACGCCAACGAGGCGATGGCCGGGAAAACGGTCTATACCGGCCAGATCGGCAGCGGCGGGATCCTCGACATCCCCGTCACGCTGCTCGAGACCGAGGGCGGTGCGACCCCGGACGGTGGGCTGAACCAGTTCATCGCCGTCACCTCGGCGACGCCCTATGCGGTGGACCAGGCGACCAGCCAGACCAGCAATCTGCTGACGGTGAAGCCAGGCACGCCGCTGGCGTTCGACGATCCCGGCGTGATGACCTTCGACGGCACCAACGGCACTGTTATCGAACTGCCGCACAGCCCCGATTTCGAGATTGCCGAGGGCACCATCGCGTTCTCGTTCATCGCGGCCGACACCAACGGCGACCAGGGTCTGTTCGCCAAGGACGCGGCATTCTTCGGCAACGGCGGCCACACGACGATCTATCTGCAAGGCACCACGCTCGTCGCCCGACTGCAGGATCTGTCCACCTCGGCCGAGCTGGAGTTTGCCGGCATCACCGCAGGACAGGAGTACGAGGTCGCGGTGACATTCGGCGCGGGCGGGGTCGAGCTCTGGGTCGACGGCAACCTGGTCGCCAACGCACCGCTGACGATCAGCTGGGAGGGCAACCAGGAGTTCGTGCAGTGGGGCGGCCGGGGCTGGGCCTCGGACCTGCTGCAGTCGGGCTTCGACGCGCCGTTCGAAGGCGTGATCGCCGACAAGCAGATCTACGCCAGCGTCTTGAACGCGTCGCAGATCGCTGCGTTGGCGGCTTCCTCGGCGGCCAGCAACAACCCGCCCAACGCGGTGGCCGATCTGGTGGAAACCGACGAGGATGCTGCGGTCACCTTTGACCCGCTGCTGAACGACAGCGACGACGAGGAAGACACGCTCCAGGTCGTGGGGATCGCCAGCGATCCGACCAGCGGCACCGCAGGCCTCAATCCCGACGGTACAGTGACCTACGTGCCGAATGCCGACTTTGCGGGCAGCGACAGCTTCCAGGTGTCGGTCTCGGACGGCTTCACCACCGTCACCTCGGACGTCAGCGTCACGGTCAATCCGGTCAACGACGACCCGATTGCGGTGGCCGATGCCGATGTCACGGTGCTGGGGTCGCCCGTCGTGATCGCCGTGTTGGACAACGACATCGACGTCGACCAGGACGACCTGATCGTCACGGGCGTGTCGAACGTCGTGAACGGCACCGCCGACATCAACCAGGACGGCACGGTCACGTTCACGCCCACCGCCGCGTTCACCGGCTCGGCCGGGTTCGACTACACGATCTCGGACGGTAACGGCGGCCAGCCTTCCACCGCCTCGGTCTCGGTCGAGGTGTTGGAGGCGCCGAACACGCCGCCCACCGCGGTCGCCGACACGGTCAGCGTGGACGAGGACGGCGATGTCACGTTCCAGCCTGGCGACAACGATATCGACCCGGACGCGGACACCTCGGTCATCGCCTCGGGCATCGCGCTGCAGCCGACGAACGGCATCGCCCAGGTCAACCTCGACGGCACCGTCACCTACACGCCGAACGCCGACTACAACGGCGGCGACAGCTTCGACGTGACGGTCACCGACGGTGACGGCGGGTTCGACACCGCGACGGTCAGCGTGACCGTAAACCCGGTCGACGACGATCCGGTGGCCGCGAACGATGCTGCCACCACGCCGCAAGACACGCCGGTGATCGTCAACGTCGTTGCCAACGACGACGATGCCGACGGCGAGGCGCTGACGGTGGTGGCCTTCGACGATCCCGAAAACGGCACGGTCGTCGACAACCAGAACGGCACGCTGACCTATACGCCGGACCCCGGCTTCTCGGGTGTCGAGACCTTCGACTACACGGTGTCCGACGGCGACGGACCGACGGCCACCGCGACCGTGTCGGTCACCGTCACCTCGTTCCCGACGCCGATCTTCGACCAGTCGGCGCCGATGGTGCTGGATGGCAGCAACGACGCGGTGCTGGAGCTGCCGCACTCGGCGATCTACGAGATCCCGCAGGGTACCGTCGGACTGACCTTTACCGCGGCCGACACCAACGGCACGCAGGGCCTGTTCGCCAAGGATGCGGCCGGGTTTGTGGGCAGCGGCAACCACTTCGCGCTGTACCTGGTCGGCAGCACGCTGTTCGCCCGGTTCCAGAACGGCGACAGCGTGTCCCTGTCGGTGGGCGGCATCCTGCCGGGCGTCGCCTACGACGTGGCGGCGACCTTCGGGCCCGAGGGCAGCAAGCTGTACCTCGACGGTGCGCTGGTCGCGCAAAACCCGCTGGTGATGGATTGGAGCGCGCCCAACGTCCAATTCCTGCAGTGGGGTGCGCTGGGTTGGGCCAGCGCGACCGGCCAGCCCGGTTTCGTGGCGCCGTTCGAGGGCACGCTCGAGAACAAGCAGATCTACGACGTTGCCCTCAGCGACGATCAGGTCGTCGAACTGCACGCCGACGGGCCGCCCAACGCGCCGCCGACCCTGGTGGACGACCAGGTGACCACGGCCGAGGATACGCCTGTCACCTTCGACCCCACCGCCAACGACCTGGACCCCGACAGCACGACGCTGACGGTGCAGGGCACCGCGGGCGACCCGGCCAACGCCAGCGTCGAGATCAATCCCGACGGGACGGTCACGATCACGCCGGATGCCGACTTCTTTGGCAGCGACACGTTCGACCTGGTCATCACCGACAACGACGGGAACTTCGAGAGCTCGACGGTGGCGTTCACCGTCACGCCGGTCGAAGACGATCCGGTGGCCGGCGACGACACGGCGACGACCGAGCAGGACATCCCCGTGACGATCGCGGTGCTCGAGAACGACAGCGACGGCGACGACGACACGCTGACGGTGGCCGACATCACGAGCGGCCCGTCCAACGGCACGGCCGAGATCAACCCCGATGGCACGGTAACCTATACGCCGACGTCCGGGTTCCTGGGCAACGACAGCTTCGTCTATGAGCTGTCCGACGGCGACGGGCCGACCGACACGGCGACCGTGTCGGTGAATGTCACCGCCGAGCCGGTGTTCCCCTCCCCGGTGTTCAGCCAGCCGGGGCTCGAGACCTACTCGGGTTCGGCCGGCGACGTGGACAACTACGCGCCGACGGCGGACCTCAACATCTCGGAGGGTACGATCGCCTTCTCGTTCCTGGTCGACAACGCCGGTCCCGCGCAGGGGCTGGTGGTCAAGGACGCGGGCGGTTTCGTCGGCGGCGGCAACCACTTCGCCTCGTACGTCCAGAACGGTCAGCTTTTCGCGCGGTTCCAGGACGGTTCGGACAGTGCCACCGCCCAGATCGGCGGCATACAGGCCGGGCAGGAGTACGAAGTGGCGGCCGTCTTCTCTTCGGAAGGGGTCGAGCTGTATCTCGACGGCGGGCTGGTGTTCCAGGAGACCGGCTTCGTGATGGACTGGAGCGACAACAACGAGTGGTTGCAGGTCGGTGCCAACGGCTGGGGCAGCGCCACCGGGGCGGCGAACTTTACCGCACCGCTGGACGGGCAGATCGCCGATGTCGAGATCTACGATCAGGTGCTGGAGCTCAGCGAGATCCAGCAACTCGCCGACGCGTCCTCGTTCGACATCGCCTGAGGACCGAAGGATCGGTGGGAGCCCGCGCGGGCTCCCACCCTACCGGCGGGCGGCCGGCTCAGGAACGCGCCAGCAGCCATCCCATCGCAGCGATAAAGGCGAATGTCGTCACGTTCAGCATGGTGTCGACGATCTCACCGATCAGCATGGGCAGGTTCCGATACGGTTTCGTCGCGCAGGGCGCGGATCAGGCACACGCACAGCAGGATGCTGACGAAAACAAAGGGCAGGGCGCCCACGGCGATCATCTTCTTGACCGCATCGATCGAGCCCGAAATCACCATCGCCGCCCCCAGCACACCCAGCAGCACGCCCCAGATCACCCGCACGCGGACCGGTGGGTTGGGATCGCCCCCCGTGGTAAAGGTCCCCAGCACGAAGGCCGCGCTGACGACGCTGGTGACGATGAACAGGAACGCCGAGAGCACGGTCGCGAGCGTCGTCAGAAAGCTGAGCGGCAGCCGTTCGAGCAGCGCAAAGGTCACCCGCTCGACATTTGTCTCGGTCACGGCCAGCAGCTCGCCCGTCCCGCGCAGGGCATCGAACAGGCCGATGCCGCCGAACACGCCGAACCAGGCGACGGAAAACAGTGTGGGTCCGACCAGCACGCCCAAGACAAACTCGCGGATGGTGCGGCCACGCGAAATACGCGCGATAAAGACGCCAACAAACGGACCCCACGCGATCCACCACACCATGTAGGTTAGCGTCCAGTCCTTGAACCAGGCCAATATTTCATCACCAAAGAAATTCAGTGTCTGAAAGCCACGTGGGATTGCAACGACGACATACTCACCGAAGCTGGCCACGACCGAATTCATCAAGTATTCGGTAGGACCAAGCACTAGAACGAAAGCGATCAGTCCGATGGCGATCATCACCGCCAGGTTCGACAGCCGCGACATGCCGTCGCCAAGCTCGACCATCAGCGACGGCAGATAGGCCGCGACGATGGCGGCCAGCACGCCCGCGACCATCACGCCGGAGGCCCCGCTGCCGCCCAGCAGCACGTCCACCCCGTCGGCCACCTGGAACACGCCCATCGCGATCGAGCCGCCCACCCCGATGGCGATGGCGACGATGGCCATGAAATCCGACAACCAGCCGACCAGCCGCGCCCAGGTCTCGCCGGGAAACAGGCTTTCGATCGGCGCGCTGACCAGCATCGGCGTGCCGCGTCGGAACGCGAAATAGGCAATAACCAGCGCCGTCGAGCCATAGATCGCCCAGGCATGGATGCCCCAGTGAAAGTTGGTCGCCAGCAGCGCCTGATGCGCCGCCACCGGCGGCTCCATAAAGCCCGCGGCGAAGCCGAAGTGCGTCAGCGGCTCGGCCACCGCCCAGAACAGCAGGCCCACGCCCATGCCCGCGGCGAACAGCATCGAAATCCAGGTGGGCGTCGAGAACTCGGGCCGGTCGTCGTCGGCGCCCAGCCGGATCTCGCCATAGCGCGACACCGCGAGCACCAGGCACATGATCAACATGCCCGAGATCGCCAGCATCACGAACCAGCCACGGCTGACGAAGAACTGGTTCACGATGGCGGCGGCGCCGGCGACGATCCCGTCAGGGTCGACGACACCCCAAATCCCGACGGTTGCGATGGTGATCAACGAGGCGACAAGAAGCAGGCGGGTGCGCGTCATGACAGCCTCCGGTAGAACGCTGCGGCAGGATGGCGGGCGCGCCGGGCCCAGGTCCAGCCCTTTGACCCCGCGGCGCCGCCCGCTGTCCGGTCGGGTCGCGTAGGGTCCGGTCGCACCGGGTCGATCCCTGCGTCGATGCCCGGGTCGATGCCCGGGTCGATGGCGGGGTCGATGGCGGGGCGCTCACAGATTCTTCATTGGATGGGACGCAAGTTGCGCCTGATTTGTCTCACTCCCGAACAACCTAAGGGAGGTCGACGATGATCAACTACCGATTACGCCACGCGATCGCGGGCGCGATGGCGCTGGGGCTCGCCCTGTCGGGCCCGGCCACCGCCGACGACCGCGAGGGCTGGCCCGACAGCTTCTCGGTCGGTACCGCCAGCCAGGGCGGCACCTATTTCGTGTATGGCTCGGGCTGGACCAACCTTGTCTCCGAAGCGCTGGGCATCCCCGGCGGCGCCGAGGTCACCGGCGGCCCCGTGCAGAATGCGGCGCTGGTGCAGGCGGGCGATCTGGACATGGCGATGGTCACCATGGGCCCCGCGAGCGACGCGATCCAGGGCAAGAGCGCGCTGGCCCCGGGGCTCAAGCACGACAAGCTCCGCGCCATGTTCCCCATGTACAAGACCGCGTTCCACGTGATGACGCTCAAAAGCTCGGGCATCGAGAGCTTCGACGACATCCCGGACGGCGCCATCGTCGGCGTGGGGCCCGCGGGCGGCACGCCCGGCACCTATTGGCCGCGCATCTTCACGGCCTTGGGCAAGGACGTCGAGATCCGTCACGGCGGTGCCTCAGACCTGGCAGGGCAGCTGCAGGACGGGCTGATCGATGTCTACACCTGGGCGGCCGGCGTGCCGTTCCCGGCGTTCAGCCAAGTCGAGGCGCAGGCCGAGGTGAACTTCTTCGGCTTTACCGAGGCGCAGGTGGCCACCATCGTCGAGACGCAGCCGGTGTCGGCCTTTACCATCCCCGCGGGCACCTACCCGACGATGGAGGGCGACGATGCCAGCGTGTCGATGTGGAACTTCGCCGTGGCGCACGCCGACCTGCCCGAAAGCTTTGTCTACGCGGTCGTGGACGCCGTGATGAGCCAGAACGACAAGATGGTGTCGATCCACAAGGCCGCGGTCGAAACGCTGCCCGAAAACGTGGACAAGAACAGCATCATCCCCTGGCACCCCGGGGCGATCCGATGGTTCGAGGAAAACGGCTTCGACATTCCGGACGATCTGGAAGGCTGATGTCCGACCCTGGGCGCTGGCCGTGGTGGCCGGCGCCTTTGCTGCGACGTGCGTGAGGCGAGCGTGCAAGACCAGGCAGCCACCGTTTCCGCGGGCCCGGCGGCCGCGACCGCGCCGGGATGGCTGGCGCGGGCCGTCGGCGTGCTGTGCGTGCTCTACGCCGGCTGGCACCTCTATGTGCTGAACATCGCCCCGCTCGAGACCTGGACATTCCGCATCCTGCACATCGCCGGCACGTTGGTGCTGGGGTTTGCGATGACCGCCGCGCTGGTGCCCGAGGGGGCGACGTCGCCCGATGTCGCGCGCGCCCCCCGGCGGGGCGGGCCACTGGCGATCCTGGCCGCGATCCTGGCGGGTCTGGGCGGGCTGGCGGTGCTGGGTGCGGCAGCAGCGCTGGCCGCCATCGCCACGGCGGCCGAGCCGACGGGACCCGACTGGGCCGTCGCCTGGCTCGGCACGGCGCTGGCCTGCGGCACGGGTGCGGCGATCCTGGCCGGCTGGCTGGCGCCGGCTCAGCCCGGCAGGCTGGCGGCGCACGACTGGGTGCTGGCGCTCGCCACGCTGGTCGGCACGGGCTTCATCCTGCTCAGCCTCGATGCGCTCAGCCTGCGTCTGCGCGCCGGCACCCCGTTCGCCGATCCGAACAACGCGCTGGCCGCGCTCTCTCTGGTCGCGCTGATCCTCGAGCTGACGCGCCGGGTCGCGGGCCTGGCGCTGGTGATCATCGCTTCGGTGTTCATCGCCTACGCCTTTGCCGGCCCCTGGCTGCCCGGGTTTCTGGAGCACCGGGGCTATGGCGCCATGCGCTTCTTCTCGTACATCTACACCGATAACGGGGTGTTGGGGCCGACGACGGCGGTGTCGTCGACCTACATCATCCTGTTCATCATCTTCGCAGCCTTCCTGCAGAGCTCGAAGGTCGGCGACTATTTCATCGACTGCGCGTTTGCCGCCGCGGGGCGAAGGCCGGGCGGGCCGGCCAAGGTGTCGGTCTTCGCCTCGGGCCTGATGGGCATGATCAACGGCACCTCGGCGGGCAACGTCGTGTCCACCGGCGCGCTGACCATCCCGCTGATGAAGCGCGTCGGCTATCGCCCGCAATCGGCCGGCGCGATCGAGGCTGCGGCCTCCACCGGTGGGCAGATCATGCCCCCGATCATGGGCGCCGGCGCCTTTATCATGGCCGAGATCACGGGCATCCCCTACACCGAGCTGGTGATCGCCGCCCTGATCCCGGCGCTGCTGTACTTTGCGTCGATCTACTTCATGGTGGATTTCGAGGCGCGGCGCACCGGCCTCGGCGGCGTCGCGGCCAGCGAGCTGCCCAAGATCGGGGACCTGCTCCGCCGAGTCTATCTGTTCATCCCCATCGTGATCCTGATCGGGGCGCTGTTCGTCGGCTACTCGGTGATCCGGGCCGGCACGCTGGCCATCGTGTCGGCCGCGGTGGTGAGCTGGCTGACGCCCCACGCCATGGGCCCCCGCCGCATCGTCGAGGCGCTGGGCGAGGGCGCGCGGATGTCGATCCAGATCATCGTGGTCTGCGCCTGTGCCGGCATCATCGTGGGCGTGATCGCGCTGACGGGCGTGGGTGCGCGGTTCTCGGCGCTGCTGTTCGACCTGGCCCAGGCCAGCACGCTGCTGGCGCTGGTGTTCGCGATGCTGATCGCGGTGATCCTGGGCATGGGGATGCCTACGACGGCGGCCTATGCGGTGGCGGCCTCGGTGGTCGCGCCGGGGCTGATCGACATCGGCATCCAGCCGCTGGTGGCACATTTCTTCGTCTTCTACTTCGCCGTCGTGTCGGCGATCACGCCGCCCGTGGCGCTGGCAGCCTATGCCGGCGCGGCCATCGCAGGGTCCGAGCCGATGCGCACCTCGGTGGCGAGTTTCCGCGTCGGGCTCGCGGCTTTCATCGTGCCGTTCATGTTTTTCTACAGTCCCGGTCTGCTGCTCGAAGGGGCGTGGCACGAGGTGCTGCGCACCGCGCTGACCGGCATGCTGGGCGTGGCGCTGCTCGCCAGCGCGGTGCAGGGCTGGTTCTTGGGTCCCGTCGGCGCGCTGGTGCGGCTTGTGCTGCTGGCGGGGGCGCTCTGCATGATCGCGGGCGACTGGCGCACCGACGTGATCGGGGCGCTGATCGCCGCGGGGCTCTATGCCCGCCATCGCCTGGCCCCCGCCCAGGCGTAGGCCCCGACGCTCGTCCCGACGCTGGCCCCCGCCCCAGCCCAGGTCCCGTGCGCACCAAGCCGCGAGCAATGCTGGGGTCCCGACCCAGCCCCCGACCCAGCCCCCGACCCGGCCCCCGACGCGGCCCGACCCGCCGTCGCGACAGCCGCGCTTGCCGGCCGTTGTCGTCGTCGCCCCGGTCGTCGCCCCGGTCGTCGCCCCGGTCGTCGCCGTGTCTGCATGCTGCATGCCGCGCAAGACAGTGCGCCCGGGGCGCGGTATGGTGCGCTGCGGCGTGCCCGCGTGACCGCAGCCCGTCCCGTCGCTCGGGTCACGGCCCCGCGCCGGAGGCAACCATGCTCGATCGCTCGAACCTGCACGCGACCGCCCGCAGCATCGCCTGCACCGGCCCGACCGCCCTGGACCGGGTCCAGGCGGCCTGCGCGCAACCCGCACCCGCCCGCACACCATGAAAATTGCGGAGAACCGGCCCTTTGACGAGCTGCAAATCGGCGACGAGGCCAGCATCGAGCGCGTGTGCACCGAGGACGATTTCTACGTCTTCGCCAACATGTCGGGGAACCACAATCCGCTGCACCTGCTCCGCTACGACGGCGACGGCGACGGGCAGCCCGAGGCCGTCGCCCCGGCCATGTGGGTGGGCTCGCTGATCTCGGCCGTGCTGGGCAACATCCTGCCCGGGGCGGGCACGCTCTATCGCCGGCAGTCCTTCGAGTTCGTCGGCCAGGCGCACGCCGGCGACGATCTGGTGGCCCGCGTGCGCGTGGCGGACAAGCGCGCCGACGGCGACGTGGTGCTGGCCACCACCGTCACGCGCAAGGGCGACGGCGCGACCATCCTGCGCGGCGAGGCCGTGGTGCAGGCCCCGCGCGAAAAGCTCTCGTTCGAGGAGCTCGAGGTGCCCGGCCTGGTGGTGCAGCGCCACCGCCACTTCGAGCAGCTCATCCGCCTGGCCGAGCCGCTGGACCCGATCCCGACGGCGGTGGTGGCGCCGGAGGAGCCCAACGCGCTGGGCGGCGCGCTGCTGGCGATGGACCACACCATCATCGCGCCGCTCCTGGTGGGTCATCGTCCGCGCCTCGAGGCGGCCGCGGCGGCGATCGGGCGGACGCTGGACGGGGCCGAGATCGTCGACGTCGAGGACCATGCCCATGCCGGCACTCTGGCCGCCAATCTGGCCGTCGATCTGGTCGCCGACGGTCGGGCGCGAGCGCTGATGAAGGGTCACCTGCACACCGACGATCTGTTGCGCGCGTGCCTGCGTCGCGAGCGCGGTCTGCGCACCGGCCGGCGGCTGACCCATGTGTTCGTGATGGACGTGCCGGGTGTCTCGCACCCGCTGCTGGTCAGCGACGCCGCGATCAACATCGCGCCCGATCTGGAGACCAAGGCCGACATCGTGCAGAACGCCATCGACGTCGCGCTGTCGATCGGGATCGAGGCACCCAAGGTCGGCGTGCTCTCGGCCGTCGAGACGGTGAACACGCAGATCCCGTCCTCGGTGGACGCCGCGCTGTTGGCCAAGATGGCCGACCGGGGCCAGATCCGCGGCGGGCTGGTCGACGGGCCGCTGGCGATGGACAACGCGCTGGACCTGGCCGCCGCCCGTACCAAGGGCATCCACAGCCCGGTCGCGGGGCGGGCCGAAATCCTGGTCGTGCCTGGGATCGACGCCGGCAACATGCTGGCCAAGCAGCTCTCGATCGTCGCCAAGGCCGAGGGGGCAGGCATCGTCGTGGGCGCGCGCGTGCCGATCATCCTGACCTCGCGGGCCGACGGCGACCAGGCGCGGCTGGCCTCGTGCGCGGTGGCGGCGCTGCACGATGCGCGCCTGTCGGGCAAGGCGCCCTTCGCCACGGAGCGGCGGTAGGCGACGGGCCGCGCTGGGCCTGGCGCCAGCTCGGCCGTCCGCCGCGCGATTCGGCTCGGCCGTCCGCCGCGCGATCCGGCGCAGCCGTCCGCCGCGCGATCCGGCTCGGCCGTCCGCCGCGCGATCCGGCTCGGCCGACCGCCGCGCGATCCGGCGCGGGCCCGGGCTCGCCGTGCGGCAGATCGGCGACCGGCGTGCGCAGCCAGCGGTGCCGGGATCGTTCGTCATCCGCGGGCACCAGGACAGCGAGAGCGCGAAGCCAACCGTCGGCCTCGGCGGCGGCGCGGTGCGCATCCCCGGCGGCGGATGGCGCGCACAGCCCGAGGGCACCACGGCCAGGCCATCCGTGGCGGGCACCAGATCGGGCAACAGATCGGGCAACAGATCGGGCACCACGTCGGGTACCGGCGCGAAGCCTGGCGGCGAGAAGACGATCCGGCACGCGGAGGCTCGAAGCCCTGCCCCCCGGGCACCCGTTGGTCGAGGTCGCTCAGGAGCGCGCAGCGGCTCACGGATCGCCCTGGCCCGCGGGGTCGGCGCGACACCGTAAGCGTTGCCCACCAGCAGGTCGTGACCGAACAGATCGCGCAGCCGCGCGAGCCGGGCCGACAGTGCCGGCGGGCCGATGCCCAGCCGCCGGGCCGCGGCCGTCACGCGGCGCGCTGCCAGCAGGGCGTCGAGCGAGACGAGTGGGCCGGGATCGCCACGGCGCCCCGGCGAAAGGCGCGGGTTTCAGCCGGGGCGCGCGCCGGCGATGGCGCGCAGGAGGTCGGCGCGGCTGACG
>JBCCMW010000018.1:0-21803 GCA_039026175.1 Pseudomonadota bacterium | reverse complement strand
CTGCAAGGTGGGCCGGGACCGGATCGGGCGGAGGGTTTAGGCGGCCGGCGCGGTCACCGGCGGTCCGGCAAGGGACGGCGGCGGTTCGGACGGCGCGGTGCATGCACTCTACGGCGCCCGGCGCTGGCGCGTAGGGCGCATGCACCGCAGCGACCGGAAGGGGCCGGGGCGATGCCGCAGCACCGCCCCGGCGCGGGCTCAGTTCACCGTCGCCTGGAACTCGCGCAGCAGATCGTTGCCGCGGCGCGCGGCGTCCGCCAGGGCCTGCTCGGCGGTCTTGTCGCCGGCCCAGACCTGCTCGAGTTCTTCGTTGATGATGTCGCGGATCTGCACGAAGTTGCCGAAGCGCAGGCCCTTCGAGTTGGCCGTCGGCGCGTTCAACGACAGCTGCTGGATCGCGGTATCGGTGCCCGGGTTCTGGTCATAGAAGCCCTGGTCCTTGCTCAGCTCGTAGGCGGCCGTGGTGATCGGCACATAGCCCGTGGACTGGTGCCACTCGGCCTGCACCTCGGCCGAGGACAGGTAGGCGAAGAGCGCGGCCACGCCCTCGTACTCGGCGTCCTCGTGCCCCTCCAGCGCCCACAGCGTGGCGCCGCCGATGATCGAGTTCTGCGGCGCGTCCGCCAGGCTGGTGTCCAGCGGCAGGAACGACTGGCCGAATTCGAACTCGGCCTGCTCCGAGATGCCGGCGTAGTAGGCCGACGAGTTCATCCACATCGCGCACTCGCCCGAGGTGAACAGCGGCAGGCTGTCGCCGCGGCGCCCGCCATACTTAAAGGTCCCGTCGGCCTGGCTGTCGGCGATGCGCTGCAGCAACGCGGCAAGCTCGGGCGTCTGGTCGAACACCAGCTCGGTGTCGGTCGAGGCGAAGCCGTTCTCGTGCGTGCCGATCGGCTTGTCGTGCCAGGCCAGGTAGTTCTCGATCATCACCCAGGACTGCCAGCCAAAGCTGATGGCGCACTCGTGGCCGTTGGCCTGCAGCTTCTCGGCCAGGGCGAACACCTGGTCCCAGGTCTTGGGCACGGCCTGGCCGACCAGATCGTGGTTCACCCACAGCACTGGGCTCGACGAATTGAAGGGCAGCGACAGCATGCGCCCGTCGGTGGTGGTGTAGTAGCTTTTGACCGCGGGCAGATAGGCGTCCGGGTCCCACGCGATGTCCGAGGCTTCCATGATCTCGTAGACCGGGCGGATCGCGCCCTCGGCCGACATCATGGTGGCGGTGCCGACCTCGAAGACCTGCACGACGTGGGGCTGCTCGCCGGCGCGGAAGGCGGCGATCGCGGCGGTCATCGTCTCGGTGTAGTTGCCCTTGTAAACGGGCACGACCTCGTAGGCGTCCTGGCTGGCGTTAAAGCCGGCGGCCAGGGCCTCGACCTTCTCGCCCAGCGCGCCGCCCATAGCGTGCCACCAGGTGACGGTGGTCTTGGCGGCGGCGGGGCTGGCAAAGGCGGCGGCCAGCGCGGTGGTGGCAAGCATCATGCTCAGTCGCATCATTTCGGGGATCCCTGTCCTGTTGTTTTACCGGCACCGGGCGGGGGCGGCGGGACCCGGCGGCGGATGGCGGAGCGACCGCGACCGGGGTGCCCCGGCGGCCCGGCGCGCGCCGCCTGCTGTATCCAATTTTCACGACAGTTCGAAGACAAAACTGTTACAACTGGCCATTCGTCCTGCGACGATCCGCTGAGACAGCGACGCACAGAGCCAGCGGTCAGCGGAGGGTGCGCGACCGCCCGGCCAGGGTGCCGGCGCGTGTGGCCAAGGCGGCCACGACACGGCGGGCGAGGGGGCCAGACAGCCGGCGGTCAGCCGTCGACGACGACCACGCGCTGGAACGCCTCGCGGTCGCTGCAGGCATCGAACCAGGACTGGGTCTCGGGCGGCAGGGCACCGCGGCCCACCAGCCAGACCAGCCGGCTCATCGCCACCGCGGCCGGGATATCGGCAAAACCGAAGCTGCCGCCCGTCAGCCACCCGCTCTCGCCCAGCAACCGCTCCAACGTCATCAGCGGGTCGACCAGCGCCTGAACCTGCGCGGCCAGCGACGGGTCGCTGCGGTCCATGCCCTCGCGCGCGACGGCGACATAGGGCGGGCGGATCCCGGCCCAGAGCGTGGCCTGCGTCCAGTCCATCACCGCCTCGGCCCGCGCCAACGGCCGCGGCAGCGAGGGCCAGAGCGTCGGATTGCCCCCCTGGCGGCCCAGATGGCGCACGATGCTGTGGCTTTCGGCCAGCGCAAAGCCGCCGTCCTCGATCACCGGCACCAGGCCATAGGGGGTGAGCTTGCGAAACGCGGGATCGTCCAGCCCGCCGTGGGCGCCGCCCCGCGCGACCAGCTCGTAGGCGAGGTCCAGCTCGATCAGCGCCCACAGCACTTTCTGCACGTTGGACGAGTTCGCCCGCCCATGCACGGTGATCATCGTTCGCCTACCCGCTGGAGCGCACGGCGGTGCCGGTCGGGACCGCCCTTTCCAAAGCGCCGGTCGCGACGCTCGGTTTTCCTTAACCGTCGCGACGCTATCAAACCGCCCGGGAGCCCGCCACAGCGAATGCCGGCGGGACCCGTCGCTGCGACAGCGGTGCTTGACGCGGGCCGTTTCGGTCTGCCGGGCGGCGCACAACGGGCGGAACCGGGCATGCGCGCCGTCGACATGATCTGGACGATGTTCTGGCTGCGGTTCACGCCGCGCAACCGGGGCGAGACACTGCAGCTGGTCTGGGTGTTTCTCGAGCCCGCGGGCCAGATCCTGGTGATCATGATGATCTTCGCCATCGTGGGCCACACGGCCGGCTATGGGCTGAGCTTTGCGCTGTTCCTGCTGACCGGCGTCGGTACCCTGACGATGGTGCTGCGCGGCATGGGGCTGGTCTCGTCGGCCATCGTGGCGCTGCGCTCGACCAAGCGGCTGGCCCAGATGGGTCCGTTCGCCGACGCGCTGTCGGCCATCCTGTTCAAGGTGTTCACGGCGATCGGCTACATCGCGCTGCTGGCCTGGGTGATCGGCCATTGGCAGCATGTCGAGGTGTGGCCCCAGCGGCCCTGGGCCGTGGCGGCGGCGCTTGGGCTGGCTGGGCTGCTGGCCTTTGGGTTGGGCCTGGTGCGCGGCTACTGCCACCGCTTCGCGCCCATCGTCACGCGGACCATCAACCTCTGCTCGCGGGCGCTGCTGTTCCTGTCGGGCACCTTCTATGTGCCGAGCTTTCTGCCGCCCTTCCTGCGCGAGTGGATCGCGTGGAACCCGGTGCTGCATGCCATCGAGCTGATGCGCTACGGCTTCTACGGTCCCGGCTATCCGAACCTGCTGCTCGATGTCCGCTACCTGGCGCTGACGGCGCTGGGGCTGACGGCGTTCGGCGTGATGCTCGTCTGGGCCAACCGCGGCAAGCTCTACGTCTAGGCCGCACGGCCGGGCGGCAAAAGGAAAGAGCGCGCCCGTCGGGGGGCGCGCTCCTGCATCTGCCGGCGGGGCCCGCGCGTGGCGGGGCGCCCGTGTCTTGCGCCGGTGGCTTAGTTGCTGATGTGGGCGTAGGTGTTCATGCGCCCGTCGCTCTCGTCGATGTACTCGATGAACTCGACGGTCAGCTGATCGCGCAGCTGGAACTGCGTGAGCGAGTTGAAGAACACCAGCTCGTCGATCGCACCGGAGTCGTTCTCGAGCGTGTAGACCAGCGTGCGCACGGCCTCCTGCCCGATCTCGACGCGGACGTGCTTGTTGTCGCCCAGCTCAGGCGCGCCCTTGGCCCAGAACGCCCCCGCCAACTGATCGGTCTGCTCCTGGGTGTTCTCGCCGTCGCCGGTCAGCACGACGTCCGGCGCGATGTCGCGGTGGCTGCCATCGTCCAGGTCCAGCGCGGCGAGTTCGTCGTCCGACAGCACCGTGTCGAAGGCCCGGATCGCACCGCCGCCGTCGGTGTCGAACACCACCAGCGAATGCACGTAGGTCGGCTCGCTGAAGCGGAACACGATCGACCCGCCCTGGCCGTCGTCGTCCGGCCCCTTGCGGTGCGCGTCGGGGTGGTCGTAGGGCGAGGCGAGGCCAAGCTCGGCCCAGTCGGCGGTCCGCTCCTCAAAGGTCTGGGCGTCGCCGTTCTCCGACAGGATCAGCACGTTGCCGCGGCCCGTGGTGGCGAGGTCGTCGTCGGCACCGGAATAGTAGTTGGTGTCGAACAGCATCGGTGCGCGCAGGGCGTCGCCCGCTTCCTCGCCCTGGCCGTCGTCGCGGCCCGAGATGCCCGAGATCGTCAGACCGACATCCGCATAGGGGTCGAACTGGTTGTAGCCCTGGCCGTTGTACTCGGCGTCGCCCGAGACGACGTCGCCCTCGCGCATCTGGATCAGGTCGCCCGATGGCGTGCGAAACGCGTCGAAGGTCGCGTTGTAGAACTCGGTGTTGTTGGCCGGCGTCGACAGAAACACCTCGGCATAGGCCATCACCGGGATGTCGGTCGGCGACGTCTGGCCCGAGATGCCCGAGCAGTCGGCGATCGCGACCTCGACCACGCGCCGGTCGGCCTGCGCCGTGGCCGCCGTGTTGCAGGTGTTGACGCCCTCCGCGCCGACCGGGTCCAGCATGCCCGCGGCGATCTCGGCCATGTACAGCTCGTAGCGCGACGTCACCGGGGTGCCGTCCTGGTTGGTCGGGCAGGCGCCGCCGTGGGTGCGCTCGCAGTACTCGGTCAGCAGCTTGGGATCGACCGTCTCCGAGGCCACGGTGCAGGTGCCCTCGTTAAAGCAGGTGTCGGTCGGCAGCGCGGCCGAGTCCGACACGGTGTCGAACTGCTCGCCGCTGCACGAATACAGGTCGCCCGTGATGGTGTTCCTGTCCGGCGACACGCCCGTGCTGTTTTGCAGCGCCGACAGCACGTCGTCGTAAATGCCGAAGCGGGTGTTAAGACCGGCATGGACCGAGAACTGGTCGCTGCCGTCCCCCTGTGTGACGTCCGAGAACGCGTCGACTGTCTGGTCGTGGTAATAGCTGGACGGGTTGTCGAGACCCAGCTTGCACGCGAAGCTCTCGGCCGAGCCCTCGGCATAGCCGGCGCCCGCGCAGGTGCCCATCGCATCGTCCTGCAGCGTCGCGATCACGCCGTAGTTGCCGCACGACCAGTCGCCGTTGCGGCTTTTGCCGAGCTGCAGCAGCTGGCCGGCGTCCAGGTTATCGGCACCCAGCACTTCGCAGCCGCAGACCATCAACCGCTCGTTGGTGCGCAGCTGATCGCGCACCAGCTCGGCCGTGGCCCAGGTCTGCACGCCAAACGCCTTGCCGGTGCCGTCGGCCGAGGTGCGGGCCGACCCGCCGCCGGTGACCAGGCTTGTCATGTTCAACAGCGTCCAGGGCACCTCCTGGGTCTCGCCGATCACCAGCACGTGGGTCACGTCCTCGTCGTTGGTCGCGATCAGGTGCTGATAGTCCGACAGCTCGATCTTGGATCCCATGGTCATCGGCTGACCCGTCAGAAAGATCGGCTCGAAGATCGTAAAGTCCTTGCCGCCGTCGCCCAGCGCATCGCCGGTCATCGTCGAACTCTTCTCGATCGCAGGACCCGTCAGGGTCGACACCAGCGAGCCCGACGCCTGCATGATCGCCCGCGCGCGGTCGCGCGCCATCGGCTGGCCGTCCAGCTCGCGCGCCATCGCCAGCGCGACGTTGTCGACATAGGCCTGCACCTGGCTGTGGGCCGAGAAGGTCCGCCCGGTGTCCATCACCAGGCCCATCATCGCCATCAGCCCGACGCTGAGCACCAACACGAAGAATGTCACCGAGCCGCGCTCTTCGCGCGAGAAGCGCGCCAGGGGCGGCACGCTCAGCAGCGCGCGCGGCGCGGTGCTGGAGAGAAAGCCCGTCTTCATCAACATCCTCCATCTGTTGGTCCGGGCCCGGCAGCGGGGGACTGCCCTTGCGGGTCCGGTGGCGTTCCGCACTTCGTTCAGCGCACGTCAAAAGCCGCTATTTTTTCCGATCTTTACGAACGCTTGCTATGGAGCCGGATCACCGCGGGCGGTGAGCCGAGGGCCGCGAACGGCGTCGAAAGCGCAACCGCGCGCCCGGATGGTCGGCCTCAGCCGCCCAGCGGGGTGGTGCAGCGGTATGTCGGCAACGTCATGCCGGGCGGGTTGGCCATGTCCTCGCCCAGGGTGGACGAGACCGAGGCGCCGAGCCCGAAGCCCTCGTCGTCGCCGATGGTCGCAAAGCCCAACAGGCTGGGCAGGTTCACGGGCAGCTCGCGCGGGGCGACGGCCACCTGGATCTCGGGCACGATCGGCCCGCCCGCCACGCCGAGCTGGCGGTAGATGTACGTGATGGTCACGTCGGTGCAGCGCACCGCCGGATAGAAGCGCTGCAGCTCGGTCACCAGCAGGCCGAAGCGGTCGCTGTCGCAGTTGGGATCGGTGTCGACCGAGCTGCCGTTGCACACCCAGCCCGCGTCGTTGGGCGCCACGCAGCCCGGCACGCCGTTGGGCTGGAAGCACGCCGGCCCGTCGTCCACGTAGAGTGGATTGAGCTGGTTGCGCGCCACCTGGTCCTGGCTGGCGTCCCACAGGTCCGAGCCGATGTAGATGGGCGACTGGGTCGCCGCGATGCGCGAGGCCGCCTGTGCCGCCTTTTCGGCCGCGTTCACCGTGTAGAAGCCGAGGATCACCTCGATATTGGCGTAGACTAGCGTCAGGATCGGCATAAAGACGACCAGCGTCTCCAGCACCGTCGCGCCTTCGTCCTCGACCGTGAAGTGATACAGCCGCGCCTTCAGAGATCCCGTCACGAGCAGAGCCCCCCCTGCTGATCGCTCACCAGGCACCCCTCGGTGCACATGGCGATGTCGCTGAACCAGCGCCCGGTCTCGGCCGCGGTGAGCGTCGTGTCGCCGATAAAGGTCTCGAGCAGCGCGAACCGGTCCATCTCGACCGTCACCTGCACGACCACGGCGAAATAGGCCTGGCCTGCAAGCGCCTCGCTGCCCGGCACGAAGAACACCTGCACGGGCTGGCCCGGCGTGCCCAGCGTCACGTCCGCCAGATCGACGCCCATGCGATCGGCGATCAACTGCTGGGCCTGCCCCACAAAGAACGGATAAGGTTCTGGCCGCTGATTGAAGCCGTTGCCGGGCGTCGCGTCGGCGACGCACCCCGCGGGCGCGCGCATCAGCAGGCGCGCGGCATCCCGCGTCGCGCTGTCCAGCGCCTCGCGCGTGTTTAGCAGCAAGCCATAGTTGGCCGTGATCAGCATCATCCCCACCAGCAGTGGGAGACTGACCAACAGCTCCATAGCCGAAGCGCCGCGCTCGTCCGCGACGAAGCGCGAAACGTTGTTTCGTGTCCAGATACCCATGACGGGTCTCGCATCCCTTTTTCCGATAAATCGCAAAACGCGAACACCGGATACCCACGCTGAGACCTTACCGAATTCGTCTCGCTCAACAACGGGGGAAGCGTAAGACGGGCACTAGTTCGTGGACTGGTTGCACCCAGAAGGAGTTGTGCGCCAAACCTGGGCGTTTCTATGGCCGTCCTGCCCCAATGTGGCCGTCAGTTGAGAGATGACGCGATTTGGGAAGGTAAATTCCCGCAACGGGAGCCAGAATCACTGTTGCGACAACGTGGACGCTCGGGTCGCCGCAACCGCGTCCTACCTGCCCGCCCAACGCCAGCAACAGGGCCAGCAACCGGGCCAGCAACCGGGCCAGCAGCAGTGCCCGCAGGAGACCCCGATGACCACCGCCGCCCAAGGGCGCGACCGACCCCGCCGCGCCGACCGCAACGACCTGACGATCTACGACAGTGCCGCCGACGCCTGGTGGGACGGCTCGAAACGCTGGGTACGCACGCTGGCCAACATGGTACCAGCCCGGCTGCGACAGTTCGAGCGCGAGATTGAGGGCGGGAGCGACGGCTGGCGCAACCGGCGGGTGTTGGACCTGGGCTGCGCCGGCGGCTTCATGGCCGAGGCGATCGCGGCCAAGGGCGGGCGCGTCACCGGCATCGACCCGGCCGCCGACGCCATCGCCGCCGCGCGCGCCCACGCGGCCGAAGGCGGGCTGGATATCCGCTACGACGTCGGCGTGGGCGAGGCCCTGCCCTATCCCGACGACCAGTTCGATCTGGTCGTCTGCGTCGACGTGCTGGAGCATGTGGAGAGCGTCCCGCAGACCCTGGCCGAAGTGGCACGGGTGCTACGCCCCGGCGGAATGTTCTGTTTCGATACAATCAACCGGACCATCGCAGCGCGACTTGCCGTCATCATTATGGCGGAGGACGTGTTGGGCCTGCTGCCCAAGGGCACGCACGACCCCGCGCTGTTCATCAAGCCGGCCGAATTGCGTCAGTTGCTCGCCACAGCAGGCTTCCGTCCCGGCCGTTTTCGCGGCTTGGGGCCCGCCGGTCTCAACCAGCGGTTCGACTTCACCTTCGCGATCCTGCCCTTTACCGGGATCGTCTACATCGGCACCGCGCGGCTTGCCGGCGGCGAGGCAGAGGCGTCATGACCGCGCTCGGACCCGAGGATGTGTGGAGCTATCCGCGCCCGCCGTGGCTGGAGCCGGTGCCCGAACGGGTGCGGATCGTGCACCAGGGCACCGTGGTGGCCGACACGACGGGCGCCTATCGGGTGCTCGAGACGAGCCATCCGCCTACCTTCTATCTGCCGCCCGACGACGTGATCACGACGCTGGCCCCGGCCAAGGGCCAGTCGATGTGCGAATGGAAGGGTCTGGCCGCCTATTTCGACGTGCTGGTCGAGGATGAGCGGCTGACGCGCGCCGCCTGGACCTATGCCGCGCCCACCAAGGCGTTTGCCCCCATCGCGGGATACCTGTCGTTCTACCCCTGGCGTTTCGGCGGCTGTTTTGTCGGCGAGATGCGCGCGACAGGGCAGCAGAGCGACTTTTACGGCGGGTGGATCACGCCCAATCTGAAAGGGCCGTTCAAGGGCCCGTCCGGCACCGGCCACTGGTGAGCCGGGCTCAGTAGCCCGTCATCTCGAGATACCCCACGCCGCTGTGGCTGCCCGAAAAGCGGATCGGCCCCTCCCAATAGTCGAAGGTCAGATCCATCCAGGCCTGGGCGTTCACCGGCTCGGTCCGGATGTCGATGCCGCGCCCGGGGACGCGGATGTGCCAGCGGACCGGCACGTCGCGGCCCGCGACGCTTTCCTCGCCCACGGCCTCGATCGTCAGGGCCCCGGGGGGGATCCGCTCGGACCCGCCGTCGCTCGTCAGCCAGTTGCCGGTGACAAAGGCGTCGGTCTCGGTATCGCGCAGACGGTAGAGCATCAGCGCGGTGTCCTGATCGAGCCGCAGCGCGAACCAGTCCCAGCCGGTCTGGCTGTCGGCCAGCGGCTGGGTCGACCATTCGCGGTCCATCCAGGCGTTGCCGCTCACCTCGATCTCCACGCCGTCGATGACCAAGGTGCCCTTGGCCTCGAAGAACGGCTGGCTGAAGTAGTGCGACGCCTGGCCGAGCTCGGACTTGACGCTGTAGCCCCGGTCGCCCTGCAGCACCGGCCGGGCGCTGGTCGACAGGGTCAGGTCGTAGGCGAAATCGGCGCCCCGGGCGGTCAGCGTCAGCGGCGCGAAATCGGTCCCGTCCGAGACGAAGCGCCAGTCGTCGATCCACGCGTCGAACGGCACGCCCGTCACGCCCGCCTGGCCCACGCCGCCGCGGGCGAAGCGTTCGGCCGCGCGGTGGGCGG
This sequence comes from Pseudomonadota bacterium, assembly GCA_039026175.1. Taxonomy (GTDB): domain Bacteria; phylum Pseudomonadota; class Alphaproteobacteria; order Rhodobacterales; family Rhodobacteraceae; genus Thermohalobaculum. The sequence goes on along the minus strand of JBCCMW010000018.1, from coordinate 12,117 downwards.
TGGCGCTGGTGACCGCGGCGTGGGCCATCCAGAACTGGCGCGCGGCCCAGCCGTCCTCCGCGCCCTCCGCCGCCAGGGCCGAGCGGAACAGCGTCCACTGCAGGCCATAGGGCGCGCCATCGGGACCCTCCAGCGTGGCGGTCACGTACCACCATTCAATCCGGAAATCGGGGTGGGGGCCGTGGTCCTCGGGAAAGCGGATGGGCGTGTCGGGGCGCACCTCGGCAAAGCCCTCGCCCGCGTCGGTACCCAGGCCCGCGTACCCCTGTGCCGCCGCCGGCTGGGCTGCCAGCGCCAGCGCCGCCGCCACCAGAAGGCGGGCAAGCCAGCTCACCGCGCCGTCGCGAACACGGCGATCAGCCGCGCCGGCGCCATCCGCGTGAGCCGCCAGACCGGCAGCAGGCTGGCCGCCAGCGCGGTGACCAGGGCCAGCAGCCACAGGCGCACCCAGTCGCCCGGGAACAGGTGCATCGGCAAACGCCATCCGAACGCCTCCACATTGATCACGGCCAGCAACAGCCACGCGACGGCCAGGCCCAGCGGCAGCGCCGCCAGCGCCGTCACCGCCGCCAGCGCCAGCATCTTGGCCAGCTCCAGCGCCCCCAGCCGGCCGCGCGTCAGCCCGACGGCCCAGACCGGGGCGAGCTGCGGCAGCCGCAGCCCCGCCAGGGTGACCAGCGAGGTCAGCAGCGCCACCCCCGCCACGCTCAGCGTCAGGGTATTCAGCGCGCCGGTCACCACGAAAGTGCGCTCGAAGATGGCGAGCGACAGGTCGACCAGGCTCTCCTGATCGCGCAGCCGGTCGGGGCCCAGACCGAAGCGATCGCGCAACCCCGCCACCACGCGCGCCGTCTGGCCCTCGGCGATGGTCACGCCAAAGCTCAACCGCTCGACATCCGGCCAGCCGGCCGTCAGCGCGTCGACCGAGACGCGGACCTGCAGGCGCGGATTGCCGTAGTCGGCGTAAATCCCGGCGACGGTGCCCTGCCACACGCCCGTTGCCGTGGGCACCGCCAGCGCGTCGCCGGGGGCAAGGCCCAGACGATAGGACATCTGCTCGGACACCAGCGCCGCCTCGCCCGCGGCCACCCGGTCCCACACCCCGTCCACGGCCGCCAGCAGCGGCCAGCGCGCGCGGTAAAGCGGATCGTCGGCAAAGCCGTACACCTCGGTCGGCCAGCCCTGCACGCGGGTGTCGGCCGACCAGGTGGGCAGCGCGCGCTCGACCGCCGGCTCGGCGGCCAACCAGTCCAGGATCGCGGCCGCCTGGGCGGGCGTCTCGGCCCGCAGGTACGCGTCGGCGGCCAGACGATCCTCGATCCAGCCCGTAAAGGTCGTTCGGAAGCTGCCCACCATCGTGCCGACGCCGATGTTGACCGCCAGCGCCAGCAACAGCGCCATCAGCGCCAGCGACAGGCCCGAGAGCTGTTGGCGGCTGTCGGCCCAGAACCAGCGGGGCAGGCCCGGCGCGGCACGCCGCTCGGCGAACGACAGCGCGGCGGCCAGCAGCACCGGCAGCATCAGCGCCGCGGCCACGATCACGGCGGCCATCATCGCAAACCCCGCGATGGCCCCGTCCGCGACCTGGGGCACGGCCAAGCCGACCAGCGCGATCCCCGCCGCCAGCACGGCCTGGCGCTGCAGCCATCGGCCCTGCGAGGCGGCCCAGGCCTGGGGCAGCGCGCTCTCGAGTACCGGCATGGTCGCCGCGCGATAGAGGCTCTGCGCCGCCGCTGCCAGCGCCCCCACCAGCGCCATCGCCAAACCCGCGAGCACCCAGGCGGGTCGGAGCGCCAGCGCCCCGTCGACTTCGGTGCCATAGAGCCCGCCCACGGTGGCGGCGACGTCGGGCAGCAGCGCCGCGGCGATCACATAGCCGCCGGCCAGCCCCGCGAGCCCCGCGATCAGCGCGATGCTCAGGATCTCGACCGCCAGCGCCACGGTGACCGTTGCGGCCGACACCCCGACGGCGCGGAGCGTCCGCAGCATCGCGCGCCGCTGCTCGAACGCCAGACCGACGGCGGCGTGCACGATGAACAGCCCTACCGTAAAGGACAGCAGGCCAAAGGCGGTGAGGTTGAGGTGAAAGCTCGCCGTCAGCCGGTCCAGATCCTCGGGCCGCTCGGGCTCGACCTGGCGCAGGCGACCCTCGACGGTGGCGACCAGCGGCGCCCGGGGTTGGGCGACGGGCTGGACCAGCAGATAGCTGAGCGCGCCTTCGCGCCCGGTCAGCCGCTGCGCCACCCCGATATCGACGACCAGCGTGCCGCCCGGCACCCCGTCCGCGCGCACCAGCGGCGGCAGCCCCGCCGCTTGCGGCGCCCCCTGCAGCGCCGGCGTCTCGCCCGGCGCGGCCCCGATCCGGCGCAGCGTGGCGGCCGAGGCCAGGGTCTGGAAGGGCGGCATGGTGAACGAGGCCAGCCCACCGCCCTGCCCCGCCTCGGCATCGCTCGACGCATCGTCGACGGTGGCAAGTCCGATCCCGGCCTCGCCCGGCAGGCTGAGCGGGTCGACGCCGAGCAGCCGCAAACGCGCGCCCGCAACCGTGACATCGACCTCCAGCACGGGGCTGACAGGCCAGCCCGCGCGGCGCAGCGCGACCCAGTCGGCCTGGTCCACTGTGTCGCCGGCGCGCGGGACCAAGCGGGCGACACCGCCGGCGATCTGGTTGGCGGCCCGATCGTAGCTGGCCCGCGCCTCGGCATTCAGCGCCTGCACCCCGGACCAGAGCGCGGTGGCCGCGGCCAGACCGATCAGCAGCGCGATCAACTGAACCGGTTGGCGTCGCCAGTGGCTGAGCAGCACCCGCACCACCGCGCCCACCGGCGCAGCGGCACCCAAACCGGCGGCGGCGACGTTCATGCCGCCGCCGCGCGTGCGCTGAGCCGCCCGCCCGAGAGCGTGACGACACGGTCCAGCCGCATGGCCATCAGCGTCGAGTGCGTGACCATCAGGAACGCACAGCCGGTTTCGGCCACCAGCTCCAGCGCCAGCGCCATCACGTCCTGCGCGGTGCGCTCGTCCAGGTTGCCGGTCGGCTCGTCGGCCAGCAGCAGCGCGGGGCGCGCGGCCAGCGCCCGGCCGATGGCCAGCCGCTGCTGCTGTCCGCCCGAGAGCTGCTCGGGATAGCGGTCCAGCGCCGCGGCGATCCCCAACCGCTCGGCCAGCGTCTCGCACCAGGCGGCATCGTGGCGCCGCGCGACCTGGGCCTGAAAGGCGAGGTTGTCGCGCACCGTCAGCGACGGGATCAGGTTGAACTGCTGGAACACGATACCGAGCCTGGTGCGCCGCAGCGCCGCGCGCCCGCGCTCGCCCAAGGCGGCCATGTCCTCGCCTTCGATCACGATGCGCCCGGCGTCGGCGCGGTCGAGCCCGGCGATCAGGTGCAACAGCGTCGACTTGCCCGACCCGCTCTCGCCCGTCAGCGCCACGGTGTCGCCGGCCGCGAGGCTGAGATCCACGCCGTCCAGCACCGTGAGCGGACCCTGCGGCGTGTCATAGGCCTTGCCGAGCCCCTCGATGTCGAGAAACGCCATGCGGTCTCCAGGAAATCGGTCTTTGCGCGCTGGGTAAGACGTGTGGCCGCAGCGCGGTGGGACAAGCACCCCCGGACGGCCTGCGGCGCGAGGGCGCGCCGGGTGGCCTGCGGCGCGAGGGCGCGCCGGGCGATGGTCGCCAGCGGGCGCGCCGCGGTCAGGCGATCAGGCCGATGCGGCGGCGGATATCCTCGTCGCGCAGGCGCACCTCCTCGCCCGCAAAGGCGTCGCCGTCGGGGCCGCACAGCCACAGGATGGCGCGCGCGGGCCAGTCGGGCGGGATATGCGCCGACCAGTCGAGCTGGCTGACGGGGTTGATGCCGGATGCCTTGATCGTGCGCTGCATCTCGGTCGCCACCGTGCCGGGGCTGAGGCCGATCACCCGCACGCCGCGGCCGCGCAGCTCGCGGTCGGCCGAGCGGGTCAGCATGGCGGCCGCGGCCTTGGAGGTGCAGTAGGCGCTCCACCCCTCCAGCGGGGTCGAGGCGGCGCCGGACGAGATGTTGATCACCGTGCCGCCGCCGCGCGCCACCATACCGGGCACCGACAGCCGGAGCGGCAGGTAAGTGCCCTTGAGATTGACGTCGATGGTGCGCATCCAGTCGTCGGGCGCGACCTCGGCCAGCGCGCCGATGGGTTCGATCATGCCGGCGTTGTTGACTAGGAGCGCATAGTCGCCCAGCGCCTCGGCCGCCGCGATGGCGCGGGCAACATCGCCGGCATCGGCAACGTCGCAGACGACCGGATGCGCGGTCCCGCCGGCGGTGCGAATGCGGGCGGCCAGCGCCTCGATCGCCGCGCCGCTGCGCGCGGCCAGCACCACCTTGGCACCCGCCGCGGCCAGCGCCTCGGCCGTCGCCGCGCCGATGCCCCGGCTGGCCCCGGTGACCAGGGCTGTCTTGCCTTGAACGCTCACGTGTCCGTCCCCGTCGTCTCGCTGTCGCCGGCCCCGCCGCCGGATGGCGCGGGCACCCAGACACGGGGGCGCAGCGTCTGGCAAGGGTCGCGGCGCCCGCACGCCTGCCTGCTCGGCCGGGCGCGCGCGCCCGACGTCTACTCGACGTCTACTCGACGTCTACTCGACGGCCCGGGGGGCGATGCCGCGATTACCGCAGGGGGAGGAGCCGGCATCCGCGCCGGTATCGATGCGGGTATCGATCCGGGTCTCGATGCGGGGATCGATCACCCGGGCAGGCTCGGGCAGGCCCGAGGGGAGGTACCGCGCCAGCCGCGCGCCCGCCATCGCCGACGGCAGGATCGGCATCGCGGCAGCCACCGGGACCCCGACCAGCGCGACCGGCGGTTCCTGCGCCTCGACCGCGGCCTCGATCGGCGCCGGCGCGGGGCCCAGCAGCGCGCCCGCCCGCAGCGGCGCCAGTGGCGAGCGCTCGCGGATCGACACGATCACCCGCTCGCCCGCGCGCCGCACATGGAACGTGTCCGCCTCGCCCCGCTCGTCGCCGCCCCGCTCGTCCCCGCCCCGCTCGCTGCCACCGCGCTCGCTTGCACCGCGCTCACCCGTCGGCACGCGCAGGGCAAAGTGCTGGCGGTCGCGCAGCCGCACGCCCGACACCAGCGTCTTGCCGTTTGGCATTGTGGCAAGAATGTGGACGGCGAGGGCGTCCCCCTCCCCCGCCGCCCGCGCCTCGACGCGGGCGACGACCGTGACGGCCGCGCCCGCCAGCCGCCCCTCCTGGCCCGGCACGCTTAGCGTGATGGACCCAGCCGTCGCCGTTGCGACCGACACACACAACACGGCGGCTGCTGCCGCCAACGTACGGAAAACACGCACAACCATACCCTCGAACACACTAACGCAGCGGCAAAACACCAAACACCGCCAGAACAACCCACAAGAGAGGTTTACCAGAAAGCTCTCGTTGCGCGATAGTCCTGTTTAGGGTCGGGCGCGGCCAGCCCGACTGCTCCGCTGTCGGAATTGTGTCTCGATCAGGGCAATAACCAGCGGAACAAGGCAGAGGCCAGCCACCCCGCGGTCAGCGCCAGCACCACCGAGGCGATGCCGTAGACGGCCGGCCGCTGGTGCGCGAGGGCAAACAGGAATCGCTCCAGCCCGACCTTGCCGACAGCGATCTCGGCCGTCGTGGCGTCGATCACCGCGCCCTCGCGCAGCAGGAACACCCGCGCCAAGTAGCGCCCTTCGGTCAGGTTTGCGGGCAGCGCCACCTCGGTGTGGAACAGCGTCTCCTCGTCCAGCCGCACGCCGCCCGGGTCCAGATAGTAGAGCCCGCGCGCGCGGTGCAGCCGGACCACGGCCTCGCGATAGGCCTCGCGCTGGTCGGTCAGCCATTCGGGCGCGTCGACCAGGCGGATCACGTGGTCCAGCCCGATGCGGTGGCGCAGCGCGTCGGTGTGGCTGAGGATCTGTGCCAGCGGCCGGGTCGCGGCCACGGCATAGAGACTGGGGGCCGCGTCGATCTCGACCTCGCGCCCGCTGACCCAGATGCCGAAGCGCCGCTCGCGCTTGCGCAGGGTGACCGGCGTCGAGGGCCCGGTGATCACGACGATCACATCCAGCGGCCCGGGCGGCGGCGGGCGCTCGCGGTAGACGGCGCCGAACAGCTCGAGCTCCGAGCCGGTAAAGCCGGTGGTGATGGCGACGCTGGACTGGCTGAGCCGGGCGACCACCCGCTCGCCCGCAAGCTCGGGCGGCGGCATGACTTCGCGCTCGGGCAGTGCGGGCAGCACGCTGTCGTCGGCGGCGGGGACGATTGTCTCGCCATCCGGCAGCGCGATGTCGGCCACGGTCGACGCGGCGCCCGCGAGCGCGATCGCCAGTCCCAGGGCCGCGGCCGCCAACCGCCCCGCGGCGAGGGATGCGCGCCGCTCAGGCATCGTCGATCACGAACAGCTCGTCGGGCGGCAACACCAGATCCAGCCCCAGCGTCAGACACACGCCCAGCACCAAAACCGCGAGCAGGATGCGCAACTGCTCGGCCTTCAGCCGCGGTCCCAGTCGCGCGCCGAGCTGCGCTCCCAGCACACCGCCCACGATCAGCATCAGCGCCAGCAGCGCGTCCACCGACTGGTTGGTGATGGCATGCGCCAGCGTGGTGAAGATCGCGACGAACAGGATCTGGAACAGCGACGTGCCCACCACCACCGTGGTTGCCATGCCCAACAGGTAGATCATCGCCGGCACCATGATGAAGCCGCCGCCGACGCCCATGATCGCTGCCAGCATCCCGACCAGCGCACCGACGGCCAGCGGCGGGATCGCCGAGATGTAGAGGTTGGATTGGCGAAACCGCATCCGGAACGGCAGGCCCTGCATCCAGTTGTGCCGCGCCCGCCGTCGCCGCGCCGTGCCCCTCCGGGTGCGCAAAAGGCCCTGCAGGCTCTCGGCCAGCATCACCCCGCCGACCGAGCCGAGGAACACCACGTAGAGGATCGAGACGACCAGTTCGACCTGGCCGAGCGCCAACAGCCAGGCAAACAGCTGCACGCCCGCGGCCGAGCCCGCCACGCCGCCGGCCAGCATGACCGCGCCCATCTTGAAGTCGACGGCGCGGCGGCGGACGTGGGCCAGCAGGCCCGAGAACGAGGCCGCCGCGATCTGGTTCGATCCGGTGGCCACGGCAACCGCCGGGGGGATGCCGATCAGGATCAACAGCGGCGTCATCAGGAACCCGCCGCCGACGCCGAACAGGCCCGAGAGCACGCCAACCGCGCCGCCCAGCCCCAACAGGAGCAGCGCGTTGACCGAGACTTCGGCGATCGGCAGGTAGATCGACATTACCACTCCGCCCTTCAGGCACCTCTACGCCGATGTTGCAGCGCACGCCAGCGCGCCGGTCGAGCGCAGGTGCGGACGTCGGCGAGGCTAGCAAGCGGGCAACGCATCGGCCGCCCCGACCCGTCGCAGCGCGGGTCACAGCCCACGTGCCCAGGGCGCATCCCTTGGGGGCGTTCCCGGGGGTCGTCCTGCGGGCGTGCCGATGGGGATGCCCGGGCGCGGCCGGGCGATGGGTGCCGCCGCCGGTGTGCCCGGCGCTCCGGCGCAATCGGTTCGCAAACGCCTCGTCGACGCGGCCCGGCGGGCCGTCCGCCGTTTGACTTGGCGCAAGGCACGCCCCGCGGGGTGCGTCCATCTTCGGCCGAACGCAACAACAACGCGCCCGCCTGCCGGACGCCCGAGGGAGAGCCGCCATGAGCCATGTGCCCCACGATCTGCCCGAGATGCTGGAGCTCGAGCCCGCCGCCCTGTCGCAGCGGCTGCAGGCCGACGCCCATCTGGCGCGCGAGGCCGAGGCGTATCGGACCCTGAACCGCACCATCCACCGCGCCGAAACCGACGTCGAGCCGACCTCGGACGATCACCTGCACGCCATGAAGCGCGAGCGTCTGGCGCTGCTGGACCGCCTGCGTTCCGCCCTGGCCGCCGAGGCCTGACGCAGGGGGGCGCTGGCCCCCGGCGCCGCCCGCGCGGACGGCGATCGCCCGACCGGCACCCCCCACCGCCCCTCCGACCCGCGAGGCGGAGCCGCGCGCGGACGCTTCCGATCTAGGAGAGCGTGGCCCCGCGCCCGCCCTCCTATGCCTGCGCTCCTATGCCTGGCCTCCCCCGCCTGCCCCCGGATCTGACCGTCGTGCCGTTGGCCCGGCAGCGCGGGACAGGGCGCGAGGCGTGCGTTGCGCTGTGCGCCACGTGCGAGGGCCGGGTCGGGGCCAGGGTCCGGGGCGACCCGGGCGGCGCGCATTGACCGTCAAAGCTCCCACTCCTTAGTGTAAAAGCGAAAGTTTGCGCGCGGCAAGAAGTGCCCATGTCGCCGGGATGCGGGTCAGTCCCGCGCAACGGTCCCGCCCAACGGCCCGGCCCGCAGATCAGCAGGAGGACGATCGATGGATGGTCCCAAGATCCGGAACATGCAGGAGTTCGCCAGCGTTAGCGGCATCTCGCGACCGACCGTCTCGAAGTACTTCAACGATCCGAACAGCGTGCGCCAGAGCACCCGCACCCGCATCGAGGCGGCGCTGGAGCGCTACGACTACCGCCCCAATCTCTACGCCATCAACCAGAACCGCCGGCTGACCAAGACCGTGGGCATCGTCGTGCCCTTCCTGGCCGACCCGTTCTTTGCCGAGATCGTGCGCCGCATCGAGCGGCGCTGCCTGGACGAGGGGTTTTGGCCGGTGCTGTTCAGCGCCCACGGCGAGCAGGATCTGGAGAACGACATCCTGGACTGTCTGCGCTCGCTGAAGCCGGTCGGCGTGTTGCTCGCCCCGCTCGGCCGGCGCTCGGACCGGCGCGAGGTCGAGAAGTTCTGCCGCGATGTGCCCACGGTGCTGTTCGACAGCAACATCGATGGCATGGGCAAGGCCTTCATCGGCTCGGACAACGCCCAGAGCGTCCCGCTGATCGTCGAGTACCTCTGCCGCACCGGCTCGCCGCCCTGCTTCTTCGAGATGCCGCCCGTGAACCCGAACGCCAACAAGCGCCGCAATGCCTTTGTCGCGGCGATGGAGCGGCTGGGTCACGAGCCCCACGTCGTGCGGGTCGCCGGCGGCGACTGGTCGTTCGAGCAGATCGGGCTGGAGGGCGGGCTCAAGGTGCTGGGCAACGGCGGATTCGCCACCGACACCGTGCTGTGCAGCAACGACCGCCTCGCGATCGGGCTGATCGCGGCCGCGCACGCGCTGAAGATCCCCGTCGGCCGCGAGCCGACCGACGCGATCCGCATCGCCGGCCACGACGATCACCCGTTCTCGCGCTTCACCGCGCCGCCTCTGACCACCATCGCGCAGGATTATGACGCGATTTCACGGAAGAGCGTCGACGTGCTGTTCGAGATCATCGAGGCCGAGGGCGATCTGGGCCCGCGCGAGGCGGTGCTGTTCGAGGGCAAGCTGGTGATGCGCGCCTCGGCGTAACCGTCTCAGAAAATTTACGCGCGTCAAGAAATTATTGACATTGCGACGGCGGCAAAGTTCTCTGGGGTCATCATAATCACAACACCCCGGGAGGATACCGCATGCACCCGAGCGCCGGAGTTTTGACGGGCAGCGCGATGGCGCTGATCGCCGCCGCTGCCCATGCCGACACCACCATCACCATCGCCACGGTCAACAACGGCGACATGATCCGTATGCAGGGGCTGACGGCCGACTTCACCGACGCCAACCCCGACATCACGCTGGAGTGGGTGACGTTGGAGGAGAACGTGCTGCGCCAGCGCGTGACCCAGGACATTGCGACCAAGGGCGGACAGTTCGACATCATGACCATCGGCACCTACGAGGTGCCGATCTGGGGGGCGCAGGGCTGGCTGGTCTCGCTCAACGATCTGCCGGCCGCGTGGGACGCGGACGACATCCTGCCTGCCATCCGCGGCGGCCTGACGGTCGAGGGCGAGCTCTATGCGGCGCCGTTCTACGGCGAGTCGTCGATGGTGATGTACCGCACCGATCTGATGGCGGCCGCCGGGTTGCAGATGCCCGACGCGCCGAGCTGGGATTTTATCGCGGAAGCCGCCGCGGCGATGACCGACCCTGATGCCGAGGTCTATGGCATCTGCCTGCGCGGCAAGGCGGGCTGGGGCGAGAACATGGCCTTTCTGACCGCCATGTCGAACAGCTTCGGCGCCAAGTGGTTCGACGAGGACTGGCGCCCGCAGTTCGACAGCCAGGCCTGGGCCGATACGCTGACCTTCTACATGGATCTGATGACCAACTACGGGCCGCCGGGCGCCTCGACCAATGGGTTCAACGAAAACCTGTCGCTGTTTCAGCAGGGCAAATGCGGCATGTGGATCGATGCCACCGTCGCAGCGTCCTTCGTGACCAACCCCGCGGACTCGACCGTGGCCGACAGCGTGGGTTTTGCGCTGGCGCCGGACAACGGGCTCGGCAAGCGCGGCAACTGGCTCTGGGCCTGGTCGCTGGCCATTCCTGCGGGCTCGGACGCGACCGAGGCGGCCAAGAAGTTCATCGCCTGGGCCACCAGTAAAGAGTACACCGCGCTCGTCGCCTCCAAGGAAGGGTGGGCCAACGTGCCACCGGGCACCCGAACGTCGCTGTACGAGAACCCCGAGTACGCGAGCGTGTCGTTCGCCGAGATGACGCTGAACTCGATCAATTCGGCCGACCCGACCCGGCCGACCGTCGACCCGGTGCCCTACACGGGCGTGCAGTTCGTCGCGATCCCCGAGTTCGCGGGCATCGCCACGCAGGTCGGCCAGGAGTTCTCGGCCGCCCTCGCCGGGCAGCAGTCGGTCGCCGAGGCGCTGGCGAAGGCGCAGGACCTGACCGCCGACGAGATGGAAGCCGCCGGCTACTGAGCCGCGGCCGACCCTTGGGGGACGGCCGCGCGCCGTCCCCGCCCCCGCCTCGCGACCCCCCGCATGCCTGGCCCCCGGGGCCGGACGGCGGCGCCGCACCGCCGGGAGAGACCCGATGGCGACCCAGCACGCCCGATCCGCAGCGCGCGTCATGATGGCCCCCGCTGTCGTGCTGCTGCTCGGCTGGATGCTCGTGCCGCTGGTCATGACCATCTTCTTTTCGTTCAAAAAGTACCTGCCGCTGCGGGGCGGCGATCTCGGCTGGGTCGGTTTCGACAACTACGCCCGCTTCGTGACGTCCAACGCCTTCTGGCCCAGCATCCAGACCACGCTGATCGTGGTTGGCGGCGTGCTGCTGATCACCGTCGTGCTGGGCGTGCTGCTCGCGATGCTGCTGGACCAGCCGATGTGGGGCCAGGGCGCCGTGCGCATCCTGGTGATCGCCCCGTTCTTCGTCATGCCCACCGTCTCGGCGCTGGTCTGGAAGAACATGTTCATGGACCCGGTCAACGGCCTTTTTGCGCACCTGTGGAAGGCCTTCGGTGCCGAGCCGGTGGTGTGGATGAGCGAGGCGTCGCTGTTCTCGGTCGTCCTGATCGTGTCGTGGCAGTGGCTGCCGTTCGCGACGCTGATCCTGCTGACGGCGATCCAGTCGCTGGACAGCGAACAGCTCGAGGCGGCCGAGATGGACGGTGCCGCGCCGCTGGCGCGCTTTGGCTACATTGTCCTGCCCCACCTCGGCCGGGCGATCACGGTGGTGGTGCTGATCCAGACGATCTTCCTGCTCTCGATCTTTGCCGAGATCTTCGTGACCACGCAGGGGTCGTTCGGCACGCGGACGCTGACGTATCTGATCTACCAGCGCGTGCTGGAGAGCCAGAATGTCGGGCTCGGCTCGGCCGGCGGGATCTATGCGGTGATCCTGGCCAACATCGTCGCGCTGTTCCTGATGCGCATCGTCGGCAAGAACCTGGACGCCTGAGGAGGGAGCAATGGCCCGTGCAGTCACCCCTCGCCGCAAGACGGTCAACACGCTGGCCGCGTGGACAGTTGGGCTGCTGATTTTCTTCCCTATCCTCTGGACGATCCTGACGAGCTTTAAGACCGAGGCGACCGCGATCGCCGATCCGCCCGTGTTCCTGTTCTTCGACTGGAAGCTGGAGAACTACGCCGTCGTGCAAGATCGCTCGGACTATATGCGCTTCCTCTGGAACTCGGTGATCATCGCGGGCGGTTCGACGCTTCTTGGCATTCTGATCGCCGTGCCCGCCGCCTGGTCCATG
>JBCCMW010000017.1:0-22035 GCA_039026175.1 Pseudomonadota bacterium | reverse complement strand
GACAGAACACCGCCGACCGAGGTTGCGGGGCACGCGGCATCGGGGCCCACCGCATGGCCCTGGCTGGCGGGCGGCGATCACGTTGAGGCGCCTGAGCTCGCAGCCGATGGCATGCCGTGTCCTGGACCCGAGGCGACGGCCGTTGCGCGACCCGAGGCCCAGGCATCCGGCGCGTCCCACTCGGCGACATCGCCGCGGCAACCCCCAAACCCTCGGCGCAAGTTGGCGAAGCTCGATGCGCTGGATCATGTCCCGCTGACTTGGGCGCGCGCGCCGCACGATGCCGGGTTTCTGAATGTTGGCGACGCGCTGAGCCCCGTGATCGCGGCCGCCTTATCCGGCTGCCCGATCAAGCCGGTGGCCTCGCGCAGTCCCCACCGCCGCATCGCGGCGATCGGGACCATCGCCCATGCGCTCCGCGGCGGTCCGGTCCATCTTTGGGGAACCGGGCTGGATCGCACCATCGCCCCAGACGGCGGGAGCGATGGCTGGTCGCCCCCATCGCGGACACGCTTTACCGTGCACGCAACCCGCGGGCCCTTTACCGAAGCCGCGCTCGCAACCCACGGCATCGCAGTGCCGCGCCGCTACGGCGATCCTGGGTATCTGGTGCCGCGCCTCTGGCCGACGGCGAACGCGGACAAGCGTTGGCCTCTCGGGGTCGTCCTCCATCTCTCCGAGCTCGCCACGCGGGGCGGGGCACCGTCGGTCAAGCCGGCCTATCGGCGATACACCGTCCCGCCGGAATGGCAGGGCCGTGTGCGTCTGATCAGCATGGACGCGCCCGCAGATCTTGGCGGTATCGGCAACAAGATCCGAGAGATCGCCGCCTGTGAGCGTATCCTATCGACCTCGCTGCACGGCCTCGTCATTGCGGACGCTTACGACATTCCCAGCGCGTGGTTCGGTTTCCACGCGTCCGGGGCCCACTCGATATCCCTGTTCGACCCGGAGGCGCTGATCGATCATCGGATGCGCGATCTTTACGCCGGCCTCGGCCTCGCGCATGTGCCGGTGTTTTCGACACCTCGCCACCAGACCACGGACTGGGGTGGCGCCATCGATGCCCTCGATTCCCTGGCACCGTCCGGCTTTGATCCCAGCGCCCTGGTCGCTGCCTTTCCGGGCCCAAAGGCGGACTACGCCACTGCTCAGGTCTGGCCGATACCGCAGGTTCAGCTTGAGGGGATCGCGCTTTGATGACCTATTTCAACCGGGTTGGCTGGGTCCTGCGGCGGCTCTCGGCGACACTGGTTTTTCCGCAAGAATCCGCGAGCGCGAAGGTCGAAGCCGGCGCAGTGTCGCCTTGCACCGAACACGGGCAACAGCTGGCTGTGCTAGGTGCGCCTGATCCAGACAGCGCTGAGACGGCATTGTCTGGAGACCTCGCGCTGATCACCGCGACGGTGGCACAGTATTCGTTTTCGGATTATCGCCAGATCGTCACATTGAACGCCGGCGTGCCGGAGGCGTCGGATCCTGGCCTGGTCGCATTCGATGATGGCGACGCGCTCGGCCCGCGAGCAACGTGGGCGGCGCGGCGGCTGTCATCGTCGACGCCGGATGTGCCGGTCAGCGCCTATCTGTCCTATGCGCGCGACTGTCTCCCCCATGCCCGGCAGCTCGACCTCGACGACCCACACCAGGCTGCCCGCTTCGCCGTGTGGTATGCAGCAGACGGCGCGCAGCCGCTCCGTGGCGCCGCGCCTCTCGGCCCGGATCTGATTGCTGCGTTGAATGCCGACGCCGCGGATCCCTGGACGCATTGCGTGAGGATCACGCGGCTGATGGCCTCCCTGGGCGGCCCACCTGCGTCGATTGCGTCGCTGATTTCGCTTGCGTCCTGGTGGGCTGACATGAGCGTCGAGCGTCCGTCAATGGATGGTGCCCTGGCGCCTGGCTGGCTTGTGGCGGCCGCAGTGGCGCCGGCCCTACCCGACAGCCATCCTTTCCCGATTGGGCGGCGACTGTATGAGATCCATGGCGGTTCCAATGCCTATCGCACCCGCTACGACCTGCAAACGCCGACGGGCAGGCTGGCCTTCGCGCTTGATATGCTGCTTCACCATTGCCGAACGCCAATTCAGCGGCGCCTGTTTGACCCAGCGATCTTGCAGTGGGGAAACGCGCCGCTCGACGGGGTGCCTGGGCACCCGCGGCGGCTGGAGACGCTGCTGGCCTGTGCGGCCGGTGCTGTCTCGCCGCGTGAAATCGGCTGCGAAACCGGCCGCGATAAGGTGCGCGACTGGATGGCGTCGCGCGCTGCCGCTGCGTGGCCATGGCTTCGTCGTTTCGCCTCGCGTCCCAACCCTGAGCCGGTGTCGCCCATTACGATCGTCGGCATGGCCAAATCCCAAACGGGCTTGGGACAGAACCTGTGGATGACCGCCAGCGCCATCGGTCGGCTCGGCCAACACCCCACGATCTTGGACAGCGAACGGGATTTGACACAGCATGCTGCGCCGTACCCCGACGGTTCTGACGAACAAGTCCAGCCATGTCCGTCACGACGGCAGCAGCCAGCGGGTTATCAGGGAAAAAAAACGCAAGCCGCTGCGCCACGATCCACAGTCATCATCCACGTCAATGCCGACGTGGCTCCACAGATCCTATGCCATCCAAAGATCGACCGTCAGAATACGCATGCGATCGGGTTTCTGCTGTGGGAGCTGGAGGCTATACCGCGCGCCCATCGCCTTGCGCTGGAACTGTTGGATGAAATCTGGGTACCAAGCCAGTTCCTAGCCGATGTTTACCGTACATCGACCAGTACGCCGGTGCATTGGGTCGGCAAAGCGATAAAACTGCCTAAACCAAAAGCATTTTGTCGCCGATCACTTGGTATCCATGATCGTGATACCCTCTTTCTCGTCGCTTTCGATTTTCATTCCTCAGTTGAGCGAAAGAATCCGCTTGCTGCGGTACGCGCCTTTCAACGCGCCTTTGGACCGGCACCCGCGCGTCTGTCACCGGGTATGCCGCGTCTGCTGGTCAAGACGACGGAGACTGTAACTGCACATTGGGGCGATCCGCACGACCAATGGCAGGCTATCCGAACCCTCGCGCTGAGTGATCCACGGATTGTCGTTCTTGAGAGGAACCTGCCATTTCAATCATTGCTCGGCCTAATCGCATCGGCGGATACTCTCGTGTCACCGCATCGGGCGGAGGGTTTTGGATACATGCCCGCTTATGCCCTTTCGCTCGGTACTGCCGTTATCGCGACGGACTATGGCGGTAGCCGGGATTTCGTCAATGAACGAACAGGGTTTCCGGTAGCTTGGACTCCTCAAAGCCTCGATCTACGGGAGAGTATCTTGCCGGTGGCAGGCGGCTTCTGGGCGGATGTATCGGTCGAGGCGCTCGCCGAGACAATGCACAAGGTCTTTTTCGATCCAGCTGCGGCAGCGAAAAGAGCCGCTGCTGGTCGCGACTTGATCTCGTGCGTGTACTCGGAGGAGGCTCTCTCGCGCCGATACGCCGATCGCCTGACAATGAATGATGCGTGCGGCTTGAATCAGCATCAATCCAGCGCCGAGGCCGTGCATGTTATCGATCAGAATGCTAACGTCGAGCCATCGCGAGATCTTCGCACAGTTGCATAGCGTTTGTTCCACTAAGCGCTTGTCTCTCTAAGATACCCGGAGCCCATAAAGCGAGAGTATGGCTCAATTCAATGCTTGCTTTGTGTAGGGCTGGATGGAGTTGACGGAGGATTGATACTGTCGGGGAAGGGATGTCACTCACCTAAGGGTACCGCTGTTTGGTTGGATGGCATTTCGGTGCAGAACGGCGGCATCGTGTTGGGACCCCTTCACCTTAGGGTCCGGTCAGGAGAGACCGTCGCTATTCTGGGAGAGCGTGGCGCCGGTCGGACGACCCTTGCCGGTCTCCTGTCCGGTCGCCTGCCCCCCCGGTTGGGCCATCTTATGCGCAGTGGAACCGTGGCGCCTCTGATCGGGCAGAGTTTCGGGTTTGGCGCGACGGGCTCGGTCCGCCGCGATCTCGCGCTTCGGGCCGCATCGTGCGGGATCGAACAGGGTGCGTTGTTCCAGGCAATAGCGACGACATTGCAGAAGCTATCCGAAATCGAGAAGCGATCAGCTCCAATTCAAGCGGTCGATGGCGATGCACGGCTATCATCACCTGCCACGCTCACGCTCGCACTGTCGACGGGCCGCGCAAAGGCTTGCAGCCTGGAGAGCATTCTAGATTTGCCGTTTGCAAAGCTCGATGCGAAGCAGCGCGCCGTATTCAATTTTGCAGCGGCCTACGCCGTTCCGGCATCTCTGTATGTGGCGGACGGTGCGCTCTTACCGCAGGATCGGGATCTCGCGGCAGCTCTTCTACCTTGGCTAAAGCGTCGACGGCGCGAGGCTGCGATCGTCTGGCTCACGGCTAGCGTTACGCACCTCCGCCGGATTTCGCCCGACGCTGTCCTGCTGCTGCGGCAGGGCCGTCTGACGTGTTTGGCTGGTATCGAAGAAGCGATCGCGATCTTCGAACAACCCGGTCGGGGCAAGAGGCCGTCTGCCGCCAGCAGTTCGAGGCGCCCGCCAACATCGCGTCCGAGGCTGGTACGCTCGGCTACGGGTCACGGTGCGAAAAAGCTGCGATCGATTTGGACTGGCAGTTCTGCTAAGGGCGATATCAAGCCCGAAATGCTGGCGGAGCCCAAAGCGCGACAGGCGACATGGCCGGCCATTCATAGTGCCGCGACCGCGCCGCCGCCTGCAGAGCTGGGGCCTCATCACCGTCCGCTTCGTGACGACGACCGCAGTCGCGCAACCAGCAAATCTCTCAGTGCATCGATTGATGATACGCCCGCTAAATCCAAGAGCGATAAAGAGAGAGTGGCGCCCAAGAAACATCTGTTTCGACTTATGCGGGTTGGAGCTCTGCGGAGGATCGATTGAGATCGGCCCAGGCATCCGCGAAGCTAGCCTGGAGGCCCTGAGGTGCCTGCACAGTCTAAACGGCTAAACACCTCCCTCTTTCGATCGGGTGTGCGGATCAGGGGGTGCCGAGGGATGCGATCAGGATGCGGCAGACCACCCAGCCGAGTAGGCTGATCGTCGCAACCGTCAGCACGGCCTCTAGCCGATCCGGGCCCGTCGCCATTTTCGCCGCCTGGGGCGGCACGAACACCACCAGGTGCGCCCGGGCGAGAGCTGCGGACGCCTGCGCTTGCTGGCGGAGCGCCAGGGTTGCCACATAGCTGTCGAGCGCGATCTGATACTCGTTCTTCAATCGCTCGAAATCGGTTAACTGGTCCGGCAACGCCTCGTCGCTCCGCCCACCCACAGTTGCCCGCGTGCTCGCGATCTGGGCCTCGAGCGATTGCACCTGTTCGCGCAGCCGCGGGATCTGGGGCGAATTCGGTACCGTCTCGATCAGCGTGCGCAATCGAACGGCGAGACCTGTCGCCTCAGCCGTCAGTTGCGCGATGGTGGCGGTGTTGAGTTCTGCCTCCTCGGTCGGCGATACGGTGCGCGTACGCCGTCGAAACGCCTCGATCGCGTCGAGCGAGCGCTGCAGCTGTGCCTCGGCGATCGCGAATTCGCCCTCCACATAGGCAAGCATATCGCCGCGCTGCCGTTCGGACAGGCTGTCGACCAGCGCCTGCAGCAGCGTGACGAGCACTTTGGCGACGGCCTCGCTGTCCTGAGCGCGAAAGAGCGCCACATCGACCTCGGTGACGCCCGTCAGCACGTCGAAGCGCAGATCCAGCGCAGCGTTCCAAAAGCCGAGCAGCCGCTCCGGCGCCATGGCCGGGTCGTAGCGCCGCACCGGGTCGTCTCCGTCGCGGGCAAGCATCGCGCGCAGCGGGAGCCGGGCTTCCAGCGCGGCCAATGCCGCGGGCGAACGGAGGTAATCCTCCAGAATGAAACCGTCCGCGCCGCCCGCCGCGAGCCCGACAGCCGAGGCGCCGCCAAGCGGGGCATCCGCGCTCTCCAGCCCCGGCCCGCCGCGAATGGCGTAGCGCAAGCTCGAGACATAGCGATCTGCCGCCAGGCTGTACCAATACCAAGCCGAAAGGCCGGTCGGAAGCGCGACGAAGAGCATGAAGCCCAGCACCGCCCAGCCGTGGCGCCGACGCGTGACGCTCGGCGGCGGGTAGAAGGGTTCGCTATCGTGTATCGACATCGCGGTTCTCCGCGCGGTAGGGGCGCCGCAACATCCGCCAGCGACACCGTCAGAGAGCGATTAGCGCGAGAGCGTCAAGAAAGTCTCAATCGGTGCGCCGTATGATCCCCCGAATGCAGACGAGAGAAGCGCGATGCGTGAGACGATGCGCCAGCCAACTGCTGGGCCCGCAGTGGTGCTCGGGCGCTTCCCGCCCGACGGTGGGTTGGCCGAACTCTGGTGCCTCGACGCCGCTGCGATGCTCTGCGCGCGCGGGTATGCGGTGACGACGCTGGCCCTGGCGAGCGGCGAGGCTGCGCACACGTCGGCCGGCTTTAACACCTATGCCGGGCTTCGGGCGCTGTGGCGCGCGATGCGGGCCATCCTGCGGCCGCGGATCGTCGCGGTCGATCTGTCGGCCGTGATGCTGAAGGAACCGCGCACACTGCGCCGGGCCGGACTGTTGGTGCTGCAGATGCTGTTTCTGCTGGCACTCGGTCTGCGATCGCACCAGCTTTGGTTGTCCGGGGGGACACCGCGTGGGCCTCGCCGGGCGGCGCGCCTCGTGGCCCGGATGATGCGCATGATGGGCGCGCGGGTCATGCCGGCGCCGTCGCAGACTACCGACGATCGGGTGGCGGCTCACCTTGCCGAAATGGCGGCCCTGCTGGCCATCGTTCCGGGGCTAGCGGAAAGGGCCGTTTTGGCGGGGGCGCTCGCCGATGCCTATCGACAGGACTGTTCGGTAGCAATCCAGGAGCCCGCGACCGGGCCACCCGGGCACAACGGTCGAGATCTGCCAGGGCTCGTCTCTGCGGCGGCGGTGGAGAAGGCACCTGCCGTGTCGTTGACCGCGCTGCGGGGGGCGCTCGTGCGCCGCCATTGTGCTGTGGCTCAACCCTGCGCTACCGCATATCGCGCGCTAGAGAACGATCCCGACTGGAGCGTGCGTCGACGGCCTGTCCCGCGCTGGATGGTTGCCCATCGTGCGAAGCGGGCGGTGCTGGGCGACCTGACAGCGGGCGATGACGTCGCGGCCTTTCGGTTGGTGAGTTGGGCCGAGGGCGAAGCGGACGTGCGTGACGAGCTTGCCTGGTTGCGGCAGGTACGCCGGCGCGGGCTCGGCCTGTTGGCCCCGCCGATCCAGACGCCTCAGGAGCCGACGCGGGCACTTCGGCTGTCGGCATGGTGGAGGGCGCTCGGCTCGGCGCGCGGTTTTGCCCAACCGCTTTGTGCGCCTTCGCCCGCGTCGGACGGCACGGCGCGCCGTGGGGAGGATACCGGTGCGCACGTCCGGCTGCGGGCGGCACTGGCATGGTGCGCGGCCTCGGTTTGCCCAGCGCCGACAACCGATAGCGCATTGGCGAGGCCGGGCGAGCGGGCCGAGCTGTCCGACGACGCCTTGGTCGTTGCTGCCTTGCTGTTGGGACACGTAGCCTTCTCGCGTGTGGCCGGCGAGATCGGCGACCTGCTGACGAACACCGCCGATCGCGGAGGCACGTGGCACGAGGAAGGGGAGCATCGCGCACGTGCAGTGTCAGCCTAGCGCCGTGGCCGCACGACGGCGGGTCAGGGCCCGTACGGGAGCGACCACCGATGTTCCGCGCGCCGTCTGTCGTGGAGCCCATGGTCCCTGGGTCGCGCTCCGGGCACCGGTGCGCATCGGCGTCGGTCCATGAAGCTCGTTCTGGGGCAGCCTGGGCTGTGGCATCGACCGGCCCTGCGCGCGCAGATCGAAGCGGCAGGCTGGCAGCTCGCGCGCGCGCTCGACCCCGAGGCGGCCGTCGCCGTTTGGGGTCACCGCCCTTGGTCCACTCCCGGTCGACGGGTCGCGTCTTGGCTGGGCCGGCCGGTCGTCACCCTGGAAGACGGTTTTCTGAGCGCGATCCGGCCAGGCTCGAACGGTCCGCCGCCGGTCTCGATCACGATCGACGAGCGGGGCGCCGCCATCGACGCCTCGCGCCCCTCGCGGCTGGAGGATATCATCCAGGAGGCGCGTGGCCTCCCCCTCCGCCCGCGGGCCGCGGCAGGGATCGACCGCCTGCGCGCCCTCGGCCTGTCCAAGTGGAGCCCGTCGCCGCGCGGGGTCGGCCCGCTGCCCGAGCCTGGCTATGTGCTCGTTGTCGACCAGGTACGCGGCGATGCGTCGATCGCGGTCGGGGCGGCCGGTCCGGAGACGTTCGAGGCGATGCTCGCGACCGCCCGGCAGGCCCATCCCGGCGCGCGGATCGTGGTCAAGGCGCATCCGGCCGCCCGGCGCGGCCACCTGACACGGGCCGATCTCGGCCCCGGCGAGACCTGGCTCGACGCGCCGGTCAACCCATGGGACATCGTGGAACGCGCCGCCGCGGTCTATGCCGTCACGTCCCAGCTCGGATACGAGGCGCTGCTCGCCGGCCGTCCGGTGCATCTGTTCGGCCTGCCGTTCTATGCGGGCTGGGGCCTCACGCACGATCGCCTGACGTGCCCACGCCGCACCGCGCGACCGCAGCTGGCCGATCTGTTTGCCGCCACGCATCTCCTTTATCCGCACTATTGGGATCCCGAAACCGGCGCCCCGACCAGTTTCGAGGGTGCCGTCGGCATCCTCGCCGCCCGCGCCCGGCAGGAGCAGAACGACCCCCGGGCGACGCGGGCGGTTTATGCCGGCGTCGCGCGCTGGAAGCGCCGCGGCATCCGCGCCTTCGGGCCGGGCTATCCCCAGGCGCCGCTCTACCGGCCCTCGGCCGCGGCCGCTGTGCGAACCGCCGCATCGGTGGGTGCCCCGCGCGTGTGGGCCTGGGCTAGCCGCGAGGAGACCGAGAGCCTGGCCGCCGCGCGGGCCGAGGCTGCCGCCGCCGGCATCGCCTTCGGGCTGGTCGAGGACGGGTTTTTGCGCTCGGCCGGCCTCGGCGCCCGGCTCCTGACCCCGGCGTCGCTGGTGTTCGACGAGCGGGGCATCCACTACGACCCCAGCAGCCCTTCGGATCTCGAGCGGTTGATCGCGGAAGCCGCCGCATGGCCTGCGGACGACCCGCGCCTGCAGCGCGCGCGTGCGCTCCGCCACCGGATCGCCGCGGCGGGCGTCACCAAGTACAATTTGCGCCACGCAGCAGGGCAGCGTTCCCGGCCCCATCGTGCCGGACGCGACCCGCCAGCCTGGACCGGCGAGTGTGCGCCCGGACGCCCGGTCGTTTTGGTCGCCGGCCAGGTCGCGGACGACGCCTCGGTGCGCCGCGGCACCGTCGGTTGTGCAATCCGCGACACGGGCACCCTGTTGGCGGCGGCCCGCGCAGCCCAGCCCGAGGCCTTCATCGTCTTCAAGCCCCATCCCGACGTCGAGGCCGGTCTGCGGCGTGGGCGGATCGACCCTGCCGTGCTCCGCGCCCACGCCGATGCGGTGGCGACCGACACCCCGGCCGAGACCCTGCTCCGCACGGCCGACCGGGTATGGACGCTGACGTCGGGCATCGGGTTCGAGGCGCTGCTCCGCGGGGTGGCGGTCACCTGCGCCGGCGTGCCCTTCTACGCAGGGTGGGGGCTCACGCACGACCTCGGCGCCGTGCCCGCGCGGCGCAGCGCACGGCCGTCGCTCGACGCGCTCGTCTGGGCCGCGCTGATCGCCTACCCGCGCTATGTCGACCCGGTCACCGGCCACACGACCAGCCCGGAGCGTTTGGTCGATTGGCTCGCCACCGCGCCGCCGCAACGGCCACAGGGTGCCTGGCGTCGCGTGCTCTCGGGCCTACAGGACGGCGTGGCACGGGCGGGCCTCGTGCAGTGGCGCTGACCACGGCGCGTCGCTCAGCGACAGCGACGCTCGCCGCAACGGCGTACGGTCCAAGCGCTCGTCCGCCGTCACGCCGCCGCTTCCGGGAGCAACCGCGCTCTCGGTCCGAGCGTTCTGGGCGACCGGCCACGCTGCCAACCCGTCGTCACCCGTCGTGCCTGGGGGCTCTCGTGGGGGAGCAGCCCAACAGACTGCCCCAAGGACCATTGCCCAGTATTGCCGGCAAAAGCGTCTACGATTGAAATGCCGATATTCTCCAATGATTTACGGATCAGTGACCAAAATCGCACAGGGCGGGCGCGGCGCAAGACGCAAGGCGCACTGGCGGACGCGGCGCGGCGCAGAACGCAACGGCAAGCGGGCGCGGCAGAGAGCGCACCGGCGGGCGGGCGCGGCGCAGGGCGCACCGGCGGGCGGGCGCGGCGGAGAGTGCGCAGGTGGGCGAGCGCAGCGCAGCGCACCGGTGACGTCGCACGCCGGCGTCGACCATAGACATGTGCGACGGTGCGCGGGTACGTGACCTCGGCGGGGAGCCCGATCGACGCCTATCCCGCGTCGCAGCCATAGGGGCAGGCGGTTTCGACGGTCAGCTCGGTCAGCCCCCGGGCAAAGCTGCGGGGCAGCAGCAGGGCCACGCCGTCCGCACGCGCTAACCACTGCACGGGGTGACCGTGGATGGGGGCGGTGAAGGCGCGCCCCTCTGCCATCGCTGCCGGGCGCGTGTCGACCGACACCAGGCGGGCCAAAACCGCGCCGAGCGCTGGACCCGCAAGAAGCAGCGCCGTGCGCGCGTGCGAAAGATCCAGCGCTGTCCCGAGCGACGGGTCCAGGGGCGGTCCGGCAAGGCGCTGGGGTGCCGCGGCTCGGGCCTCGGGGGCGGTTGCCAGCACGAGCCAGGCCAGCGGACCCGTCCGCACCAGCGCGGCACCGTCCGCACCCGGCGTCCAGCTGCCGGGGGTCGGCGGTCGGGCGTCGACGCGTTCGGCCAATGCGGCTTCGACCTCGGCCAGGGCAGCGGGCCAAGCGGTGACGTGCCAGAGCGCGGCGAGCGTCAGCTGGCTGAGCGTGATACCCGCGTCGGCCGCCTCGGCGCCCGGCAGGCGGTGGCGGATCGGCGCGCCCCCGGGCGCCAACTGGGTCGGCATCAGCGGGCCGACCGGGGCCGGCGCCTCGTTTGCTGCTGCGTTGGCCGAAGCGTTCAGCAGGGGGAAGTCGGCCATCGGTGGGCGCTCCTGTCGATGTCGCGTGCCGGCATGTCCAGCCCGCCGGTGGTGGGTCAGGCGCGCATGCGCGCGCCATCGGGGTCCAGCCGGTGGGGCGAGAGGACGCGCGCCCGGGTTTCTCGACCCTTGCCGCCGTCGACGGTGGGCTCGCGGACCAGGATCTCGCGGCCCTCCCAGGCGGCCGGGCCGCCTTCGACGAAGCCGATGCCGAGCCAGCCGCCGAAGCTGGGGCTCTCGGTCACGCCGGTGATCCAGCCGATGCCGTGGCCTGCGCGGCCGCCCACGCCGCCGGGCGCGGTCGGATCGCAGAGGATCGCGCCGCCGCCGAAGCGGGTGCGCACGGCCTCGGTCGTCAATCCCGCATCCGCTTGCGTGCCCGGCTCGCCGCCGGCCGGGGCCGCGTCGGTCGCGGCGATCGGCACCACGTGGGCAAGCTGCGGTCTGCTCTCCTCGAGCAGGCCTTCGCGCGCCATCAGCGCCCGGCCCACGAACGCCTTCTTGGTCGACGCCATGCGGCCGAGCCCGGCATCGGCCAGGGTCGTGCGGCCGTCGAGCTCGGCCACCGTCACGTGACCCTTTTCGATGCGCAGCGCGCCGAGCGCTTCGGTGCCGTAGGGGGCCCCACCCTCGGCCGCGACGGCCGTGGCCAGCGCTTGCCAGACGGCGGCACCCCAGCCTGCGGGGACGTGCACCTCGTAGGCCAACTCGCCCGAGAACGAGACGCGGCCGATGCGCACCGGTACCGTGCCGCCGGCGACGGTGGCGCGCGTCTCGACGATGCCCATAAAGGGCAGGGCCTCGCCGTCCACGGCCGCCGCGGCGACGACGCGGGACAGAGCGCTGCGCGCGCGGGGCCCGGCTACCGCGATCCCGGCCCACTGGTCGGTGGACGAGGCGACGTGGACGCGCAGTTCGGGCCAGCGCCAGGCGATCAGGTATTCGAGCCAGTGCATGACCTTGGCCGCCTCGGCCGTGGTGGTTGTCATCCAGAACCGGTCTTCGGCCAGGCGCCATGACACGCCGTCGTCCAGCACGATGCCGTCGTCGCGCAGCATCACACCATAGCGGCAGCGTCCGACCGGCAGCTTGGCAAAGCCGTTCACGTAGACGCGGTTCAGGAACTCGGCCGCGTCGGGGCCCATCACGTCGATCTTGCCGAGCGTCGAGACGTCGACCATGCCCACGCTTTCGCGCACGGTCCGGGCCTCGCGCACGTAGGCGGTCTCGATGCCCTCGCCGGGGCGCCGATGATACCAAGCGCGGCGCCAGCGGCCGGCGTCGGTGAAAACGGCGCCGGCCTCGGCCTGCACGTCGTGCAGCGGCGTCAGGCGCTCGGGCTGCCAGTCTGCGCCGCGGGCGCGGCCGGCGAAGGCCGCGATGGGCACGGGCGTGTAGGGCGGGCGGAAGGTCGTGATCCCGGTCTCGGGGATCGAGCGGCCGGTCGCTTCGGCCAAGAGCGCCAGGCCCACCAGACCGCCGGTCTTGCCTTGATCGGTGGCCATGCCGAGCGTCGTGTAGCGCTTCATGTGCTCGACCGAGACGTAGCCCTCGCGCGCGGCCAGACGCACGTCGTCGGCGGTGACGTCGTGTTGGGGGTCGACGAAGGCCTTGGTCTTGCCGTCGCGCCAGCGCACCTCGTACAGCCGCGCGGCGGTGGGCGCTGTCACGCCGGGTCGCGCCCTGGGGGCCGGGCGGCCGGCAAGGCGGGCGGCGGCGGTTTCGCCCGCGTGGCGCCCGTCGGCGACGGCATCGGCGGTGTCGGCGCGAGCGTCGGCGGCGCCGGCGAGGGCCAGGCCTTCGGGACACGCGTCCTCGGCGATCCGGAAGGCACCCTGCGCGGGATCGAAGGCCGGCTTCACGCCGCGGTGGCAGACCAAGTGGATGGCGGGCGACCAGCCGCCGGAGAGGGCGAGACAGTCGGCCTCGACCCAGCGTTCGATGGCCGCGGTGGCGATGCCGGTACCCGCGAGCGCGCCGCCGCGGGCGCTGGAGGCGGGCGCCTCCGGCGCGGGGGTGTCCGGGGCCTTCGGCCGCTCGGGGTCGGTGTCGGCAACACGGCCGAGGGCCACGGCCTGCACGGCGTGGTGGGCGGTCCAGCGGCCGGCGACACGGACGGGAACCATGCCGTCGTGGATGCGGGCACCGGCCGCGGCCGCGGCCTCGCGGGCCGGGCCGCCCGCGCCGATACGGACGTCGGCGACGGTGACGGCGACGCCTGCCGCGGCGAGCGTGGCGGCGGTCTCGTAGGCGGCGTCGTCGGCCGTGGCGACCAGGCAGCTGGCGCCCGGTGTGACGCCCCAGCGCGCCACATAGCGCTCGGCCGCGCCTGCCAGCAGCACGCCCGGACGGTCGTTGCCGCCGCAGACGATGGGGCGCTCGAGCCCGCCGGTCGCCAGGATCACCCGCTCTGGGCGCACGATGCGAAGGGTGCCGGACGGGCCTGCACCGTTTGCGTCAGGGGCGCGCTGGAAGACGCCGACAACGTTGGCGTCATAAAGACCAAATGCAGTGGCACGGGTGAGGAGCCGGGCGCCGGCCCGGTGCAGCGCCGCAACCCGGTCGGCGATCCAGGTATCGGCGGGTTGGCCCTCGACCCCGTCGGCGCGCCCGATCAGCCGGCCGCCGGGCTCGAAGTCCTGCTCGATCACCAGAACGTCGGCGCCGCCGGCGGCGGCGGCCTCGGCGGCGGCCAGGCCTGCGGGACCGGCCCCCACGACCAGCACGTCGCAATGGTCGTGTGCCAGGTCCCAGGTCTCGCCTGCGGTCCTTGCCCCCGCCCCCGCCCCGGCCCCGGCGCCTGCTCCTGCCCCGGCCCCGGCGCGCATGTCGGCCGGGTCGGCGGCGCGGCCCATGCCGGCGGCGGCTCGGATCAGGCGCTCGAACAGCATCCACTCGCCGGTGCCGCGCCCGGTGATGCCGAAGAAGGTCTTGTAGTAAAAGCCCGCGGCGAAGAACCGGCCCATCACGTCGTTGATGCGGCCGACGTCGAAGCGGACCGAGGGCCAGGCGTTCTGGCCCCACGCTTCGAGCCCCTCGACGAGTTCGACGGCGGGGGCCTTGGCGTTCGGTTCGCGCCGCGCGCCGCGACCCAGGGTGACCAGCGCGCCGGTCTCTTCGACACCCGCGGTCATGATCCCGCGCGGGCGATGGTACTTGAAGCCGCGGGCGACGGTGTGGATGCCGTTGGCCATCATCGCCGAGCCGAGCGTGTCGCCGGCAAGCCCGGTATAGCGCGTGCCGTCCCAGGCGAAGCGGAGCGGTTGCGTGCGGTCGACGACCCCGCCGCTGCGCAGGCGATAGCCGGTCATTCGGCGGGCTCCACGCGCACGGGGGGCTCGCCTGCCGCCTCGGCGGTCGCGCTGGCGGCGGTGGTGGGGGCAGCGGGGGCGGCGGCGGCCGCATCGGGGGCGGGGTCAGTCGCAGGCGCCGTGGCCGCCATCGCGGCCGCCTCGCCCGGGTGGGCCAGACGCACCGACGCGATCTCGTGCGTCACGGTGTGGCGGACGATCACCAGGAACGAGCGGCAGCCGTGGACGTGCTGCCAGAGCTCGTGCACCCAGCCGCGCGGATTGTCGTGGTAGAACACCGCATCGCACCAGACCTCGCGCGGGGCATCGAGCGGCGGGTAGACCACCGAGGCGTTGCCGACATAGACGAATTCGTCCTGATCGCGGGGCCCGCAGAACGGGCAGTGGATCTGCATCATGCGGGGTCTCCTGAACCGTCGCGCCGCAGGGCGGTGCCGAAGGGCACGAACCCCTGTGCGCGCCAGAAGCCGAGCGCGGGGGCGCCGTCGGCCTCGAGCCTGATCGGGCGGTCGGGGCCGATGCTCTCGGCCACCAGACGGGCGAACAGCAGAGTGCCGAGACCGCGGCCGCGGTGCCCCTCGGCAATGACGAACGTGCTGAGCATCACATGGTCGCCCATCTCGCGCCACATCGCGGTGCCGAGCACCGCCTCGCCCCGCTCGAACAGGATCGCGGTAAAGCCTACGTCGAGGCGCGCGCCGATCTTGGCGGCGGCCGCAGCATCGTCGACCGGGGCGTCGTGCGCGGCCATCAGCTGGCCGTAGAGCCGCACCAGCGCCGCCATGTCCGGCCGGGTCGCGCGCCGCAGCAGCACGGGTTGCACGATGGCGGGATCGGCTATCTCCGCGTCCATCGGCGCGCTCACGGTGCGGCCTCGAACGGGCGGGTCAGGCGCATTGCCCCCTGGGTGCGGCGAAAGCCCTTGGCGGCCCAGAAGGCGCGTGCCGGCGCTGTCTGGCAATGCAGCCAGACGTCCTTGTGCGCCGGCCAGTGGTCGAGCAGCAGCGCCAGAAAGCGTGTACCAAGGCCCAGGCGCCGGTGCTGGGGCGAGACCACGAAATGGCGCACATACAGGGTCTCGTGCCGCTCGCGCCACAGCGCATAGGCGACGGGCATCGTGCCGATCCGGCCGACGCGCAGCCGGTGCCCGGCAACGACCAGCGGCGCCAGGGTGCCGCGCGCTTCGGCCGGGCTGAGCGCGACGTCGTTGGTCTGGTGCAGCGCCCAGGCCAGCCGCGCCAGCGCCGCGCGATCCGACGCCCGGGCATAGTCGATGACCAGGGACGTGGGGTTCAGTGCCATTTGGGCACCGGGCCGTGGC
The DNA here is from genome assembly GCA_039026175.1 of Pseudomonadota bacterium. Taxonomy (GTDB): domain Bacteria; phylum Pseudomonadota; class Alphaproteobacteria; order Rhodobacterales; family Rhodobacteraceae; genus Thermohalobaculum. The sequence continues at coordinate 6,288 of JBCCMW010000017.1, read as the reverse complement.
CGCTCTCGTCGATCTGGCGTCCCTCGCAATAACGCGCGAGGGTCAGCCGGGCCGCCGCCTCGTGTGGCTCGTCCCGGGCCAGCAGGTGGGCGAACACGTGGCCCGAGCCCGGCGTCGCCTTGAACCCGCCATAGCACCAGCCGGCGTTCAGATAGAGCCCGGGCTCGTCCGTCGGCGTGATGAAGGGCGAGCCATCGGGCGTCATGTCCATCACCCCGGCCCACTGGCGCAGCAGCCGCACCCGCGCCAGCGCCGGCATCAGGTTGACGCACGCCTCCATGACGGATCGGTAGACCGGCAGCGCGCCGCGCTGGCCGTAGCTGGGGAACTGGTCGATGTCGCCGCCGAACACCATGCCGCCCTTGTCGGACTGGCTGATGTAGTAGTGCGCGAAGCTGCCGACGGTGACGACCTGGTCCAGGATCGGCTTGATCGGCTCGGACACAAAGGCCTGCAGGATGTGCGTCTCGATCGGCAGGCGCAGGCCGGCCTTTTCGCCCAGGTGCGAGGTATGGCCGGCCACCGCCAGGCCGATCTTCTCGGCCCTGACGTCGCCGCGCGTGGTCTCTAGCCCCACGATGCGCCCGCCCTCGCGGACAAAGCCCGTGACCTCGCAATTTTCGACGATATCGACGCCCAGGGCCGAGGCCGCGCGGGCATAGCCCCAGTTCACCGCGTCGTGCCGCGCCGTGCCCGCGCGCGGCTGCACGAAGGCGCCCAGGATCGGCCAGCGACCGTCCAGGTCCAGGGCCGGCACGCGCTTGCGCAGCACGTCGCGGTCCCAGTACTCGCCGTCCGATCCGGTCAGGCGCATGACGTTGTAGCGCCGGGCCATCGCGTCGCGCTGCCCGGGCGAGGAGACCAGCGCCAGGTGAGCGCGCTGCGAGAACATGACGTTGTAGTTCAGCTCGTGGGAGAGGTTCTCCCAAAGCTTGAGCGAGTGCTCGTAGAATTCGCGGTTGCCGGGCAGCATATAGTTGGAGCGGACGATCGTGGTGTTGCGCCCCGCGTTGCCGCCGCCCAGCCACCCTTTCTCCAGCACCGCCACGCGTTTGGCGCCGTGGTTCTTGGCCAGGTAGTAGGCGGTGGCCAGGCCGTGTCCGCCCCCGCCCACAATGATCGTATCATAGGCTGGCTGAAGCGTCGGTTTACGCCAGGCCTCGCGCCAGTGGCTCTGCCCGTTCAGCCCGCCGCGCAGCAGCGACCAGACGGAGTAGCGGGAGCGCGCGCCCATCAGCCCCGCATCCGTTCGGCGTTGGCGTCGAACACGGGCACCGCCTGGCGCCGGGCTGCGCGCCGCTCGCCCAGGATTTCGATGGCCCAAGGGCCCTCAACGGCCGCGTGTTCGCGCGGCACGTAGCCAAGCGCCATGGACAGCCCCGCGTGGTGGGCATAGCCGCCCGAGGTGACCCAGCCCACGACATCGCCGTTCAGCCAGATCGGCTCGTCGCCGATCACGTCGGCGTCCGCCGCGTCGACCGTAAAGGCGCAGAGCCGCAGGCGCCCGCCCTCGGCCCGCTCGGCCAGCGCGCCCTCGCGCCCGATAAAGGCGGCGTCTTTCTCGTAGGCGACGAACCGCTCCAGCCCCGCCTCGACGGGGCCATAGATCGGCCGGTACTCGCGCCCCCAGCCGCCCCAGTTCTTCTCGAGCCGCAGGCTGTTGAGGGCGCGCAGGCCAAACAGGCGCAGGTCGAACTCCTGCCCCGCCTCCATCAGCCGCTCGAACACGTGGCGCTGGTATTCGGCCTTCATCCAGATCTCGTAGCCCAGGTCGCCGGTAAAGGACACGCGACCCACCTGGCAGGGCGCATAGCCGATGTCGATCTCGCGCACCGACATGAACCGGAACGCCTCGTTCGACACGTCCGCACCCGTCACCCGCGACAACAGGGCACGCGCCTCGGGCCCCGCGATCGACAGGCCGCAGTAGCCGAGCCCGAGCGACTGGACGGTGACCGATCCGTCGTCCGGGAGCCACTGCTCGAACCAGCGCATGTAGAACGCCTCGGCATTGCCCGATCCGGCCAGGAAGAAGCCGTCGTCCGACCAGCAAGCCACCGTCAGGTCGCCCTGCAGCTTGCCGTCGGCCTTGAGCATCGGCGCCAGCGCCATGCGCCCGGGCTTGGGCAGCTTGCAGGCCAGCATCCGGTCCAGCCAGGCCCGCGCGCCGGGCCCGGTGACCGAGAATTTGGAGAAGCCCGAGATCTCCATCATGCCCACGCGCTGGCGCACCGCGCGCACTTCCTCGGCCACATGCTCGAAATCGGTCGAGCGGCGCCAGGAGAAGCGGTCCGCCGCCCCCTCGGGCGCGAACCACAGCGGCACCTCCAGGCCCCAGCTGTCGCCGAACTGCGCGCCGGCACCCTTGAGCCGGTCGTAGATCGGCGTGGTCTTGAAGGGGCGCGCGGCCGGCAGTTCCTCGTTCGGATAGCGGATGCGGAAGCGGCGGCTGTAGTTCTCGCGCACCTTGGGGTTGGTATAGGCCAGCGTCGCCCAGTCGCCGTAGCGCGCGACGTCCATGGCAAAGACGTCGAAGCCCGGGTCCCCGTCGACGATCCAGTTCGACAGCGCGAGGCCCACGCCGCCGCCCTGGCTGAACCCCGCCATCACCGCACAGGCCGACCAGAAACCGGGCAGCCCCCGGATCGGCCCCACCAGAGGGTTGCCGTCCGGCGCAAAGGTGAAGGGGCCGTTGATGATCTGCTTGATCCCGGCGTTCTGGAACGCGGGGAAGTGGCGGAAGCCGACCTCCAGGCTGGGCGCGATGCGGTCGATGTCGGGCGCCAGTAGCTCGTGGCCAAAGTCCCAGGGCGTGTCGCGCTCGCTCCACGGCACGCAGGCGCGCTCGTAGGTGCCCATCAGCATGCCACCGCGTTCCTGGCGCAGATACAGCTCGCCGTCGAAGTCGACCGCGTGCAGCACCTCCTGGCCGGTGGTGCGGTTGATCTCGGCGACCTCGGGCATGTCCTCGGTCAACAGGTACATGTGCTCCATGGCCAGGAGCGGCAGCTCGATGCCGACCATGCGGCCCACCTCGCGGGCCCACAGGCCCCCGGCGTTCACCACATGCTGGGCCAGCACGTCGCCCTGGTCGGTGCGCACGCACCAGCCGTCGGCCGTGCGTTCGATGCCCTCGACCTTGCGGCGCTGCTCGAACCGCGCGCCCAGCGCCTTGGCGGCCTTGGCATAGGCCCAGGTGACGCCCGAGGGGTCGAGGTGCCCCTCCAGATCGGTGTAGACCCCGCCCACGAACTCGCGCGGGTCCAGCAGCGGCATCAACTCGTGCGCCTCGTCGGGCGTCAGCAGCCGCTGGTTCATGTCCATGTACCGGCCCTTGGCCAGCATCGACTTCATCCAGTCGAAGCGCTCCTCGGTCGAGGCCAGCATGACCCCGCCGGTCAGGTGGAACCCCGTCGCCTGGCCCGAGAGCTGCTCGATCTCCTGGTACAGATCGATGGTGTAGCGCTGCAGCTTGGCCACGTTGGGGTCGCCGTTGATCGTGTGGCAGCCGCCGGCCGCATGCCAGGTCGAGCCCGAGGTCAGCTCCGAGCGCTCCAGCAGCAGCGCGTCCGTCCAGCCCCGCTTGGCCAGGTGGTACAGGACCGAACAGCCGACGACGCCGCCGCCGATCACCACCACGCGTGCCGTTTCCGCCGTCATCGCACCGACTCCTGGGTTGCCGCGTGCATATGAGATCAAGTTTCACCGCGGGCCCCAAGAGCGAACGCGCCGATCGACCTCGCATTTGCGACAGGACACGCGCGCGACATCGAGCCGCGGCACAAGGATCACGCTGCCGGGGCGACGAGACGCGCACCACGACGCGGATGCCGTCCTGCGGTCCGGCCCCTAAGCGCGACCGTGGGCGCGACCGTGGGCGCGACCGTGGCCCCACGGCGACACTCTGTGTGCTGACCGCAACGCTTTACGATTTGTTAAGACTTGTGGCGTGGACTCCAAGGTGTTGAGGGTGGGGATCCGCAGCAAAATCCGGCGCCGACGCAACGTCACCGTGCGCCCGTGCCCGGCTGACGCGCGTTCCGGCGCACGCTCGGGCGCGCGCGGCACCGGGTTAACGGCCAGTCGTTTTGCCCGAATTCGGCACGCCTTTGTCACCATGCGGGCCGCGCTTTGCCCCAATCCCCCCCTAGCGTCGAGGTTGTGCGGGTCCCGCCGACCCATCGCACGCCGCGTATCAGGACCAGTAGCCCGGGTCGCCGGCCATGCCGCGCACCGGGATCGGAGGGGGATCGGATGATCAAACTGACGACGCTCGCCAAGATGCTGTTCTCGGCCCCGCTGGTCGGTGTGGGCGCGTTTCTCCTGGCGCTGCCGTGGGTGATCCCGATCCTGGCCGCCAGCCGCTTTGCCGGCGAGGCATCGGCCGCCGAGGCCTTTGCGCCGGTCAACGCCGCGCTCGACCGGGCGGTGCAGACGCTGGCCGCGGCGCTGGGCGGCGAGGGCGGGCTGCCGGCGTGGTTCGATCCTCTCGCCTGGGCGCCGCTGATGCTGACCGGGCTGATCTGGTTGTATTGCGCCCAGCGCACGGCGATGCGCAGCACCGGTGCCGGCCGCACGCCGGCGGGTGCGGGCCGGCTGATCGGCAACATCGCCGAGTGGACCGTGCTCTCGATCTTTGCGCCGGTCCTGGGCCTGGCGCTGGTCATCGGGGGCACCTTGGCCGTGACGATCAGCGAGGCCGCCTGGCCGTTCCACTGGGCCGTGGCGCCCTCGCTGCCCGAGCTTCTGTCGGCGCCTGCGGGCGACTTCAAGCGCGAGCTTTGGTCGGCCTATGCCGGCGTGCCGCTGCTGCTGGTGGTCGCAGGCGCCGCGGTCGTGGTGCTGACGGGGCGTTTCATGGCGCTGCAGGCGGCCTTCGTCGAGGGCAGCGACCAGCGCGGCTACTCGGCGCGCTTGCCCCTGGCGATTGCGGCGTTTCTGATGATCGCTCTCTACTATCCCGTCGCCGCTGCGGCCGTTTGGGCGCTGGTGCAGGGGCTGGGTGCGTTGGGCGTTGCCATGGCCGAGCCGGGCGTTTGGACGGTGATGGTGCTGCATTTCGCGCTGGTCTGGTGCGGTCTCTCGGCCGCAGCCGGCTATGCGGCACGCGACGAGGTGGTGAGCAGCGCCCAGGCGATGGCCGAGGCAGCCCGCCGCGCCGAGCCCACGCCGCTGGGCGTGCTGGCCATCGAGGATTTGGACGCGTTCGACGGCGAAGACGGCCAGGGAGACGCCCTGTCGCGGCGCCTGCGCGCGTGGGAAGCCAACCGCCAGGCCGCCTGACGCGGTCGGCAGACCGTCCGCGCCGAGCCCACGTGCGGTTTACTCCTCGCGCCCCAGCGCCTTCAGCCGCGCATGCAGCGGCCCGGCCATCGGGTGCCCGGTCTCCAGCGCGAACACATAGGCGTGGGTGAGGTAGAAGGCCGCCGCCTCGACCCCGTCGACGCCGTCGCCGGTCTCCACCAGCGCCCGTTCGGCCGCCTCTGCGTAAAGCGCCACGAGCCGGCCGCCGTCGCCCGCCGCATGGGCGGCCAGCAGTGCCGCATCCAAGCGTTCCCGCGCCGTGCCCCCTTGTGTCGGTCCCGCCGTCGTTGGCCCGGCGTTCGTGGGACCGGCGTTCGTGGGACCGGGGTTCGTTGGTCCTGCGTTCGTGGGAGCGGGGTCCACGGCGCCCGCGCTCATTGCCGCTGCGCCGTGCGGTGCGGTGGGGCGCTCGCCCACCCCGGCGCCACGCTCGCCCGCATCGCCATCAGGCGCGCGCCGGTGCCTCGGCCAGCCGTCCGGCGACCCAGCGGTGGAACGCGTGCGTCGGCCCGTCCATCGCCGGCGAGAAGCGCCCGCCATCGAAGCCCGAGGCGTGGCGGCCGCGCTGCATGCCCTCGACCACGAAGACGTCCTCCTCGAACACCTCGCGCCACATCTCGGCATTGCGCGTGCGCATCGTGGCGAACCCCGCGTCCGCGACCGCGGCGTCCGGGTACAGGATCGCCACGTGCTCCAGCGTCCGGCCGGGCGCTTTCGGCTCCAGGACGATGGCAAAGGCATGGTCCTTGTGCACGCCCAAGAGCACGTTGGGGTAGAGCGCGATGTACTCGGCCCCCTCATCCCAGACCCGATCGATGCCCTCGATCGGTGGAAAGCGCGCCCCGTCTTCGGACAGCATCGGCCGGTAGGCTCGCGTGCCCTGGCCCGAAAATCCCTCGTCCTCGATGTGGTAGTGGTCCTCGAGCCGCGAGTAGCTGTTCAGCCCCGGATGCACCCAAGGCAAGTGATAGCTCTCGCAGTAAT
>JBCCMW010000016.1:0-22502 GCA_039026175.1 Pseudomonadota bacterium | reverse complement strand
TTCTGGAACCGCTTCATCATGCGCTCGGCCTCTTCGGCCTCAATCGTCTCGCGCGCCTTCTCGACGAGGGCGACGATGTCGCCCATGCCCAGGATGCGGCCGGCCACCCGCTCGGCGTGGAATTCCTCCAGCGCGTCCATCTTTTCGCCCAGACCGACGAACTTGATCGGCTTGCCGGTGACCGCGCGCATCGACAGCGCCGCACCGCCGCGGCCGTCGCCGTCCATCCGGGTCAGGATCACGCCGCTGACGCCGATGCGGCCGTCGAAATTCTCGGCCGTGTTGACCGCGTCCTGGCCGGTCAGGCCGTCGACCACCAGCAGCGTCTCGCGCGGCTTGGCGGTGTCGCGCACGGCCTCGACCTCGGCCATCAGCTCGTCGTCGATCGAGAGGCGGCCCGCGGTGTCCAGCATCACCACGTCGTAGCCGCCGAGGCTGGCCTGGGTCTGCGCGCGCTTGGCGATCTGCACCGGGGTCTGGCCGGGCTGGATCGGAAGGCTGTCGACGCCGATCTGCTGGCCGATCACGGCCAGCTGCTCCATCGCCGCCGGGCGGCGCGTGTCGAGCGAGGCGAGGAGCACGCGCTTGCCGTCCCGCTCCTTCAGCCGCTTGGCGAGCTTGCCGGTCGTCGTCGTCTTGCCCGAGCCCTGCAGGCCGACCATCATCAGCGTCGCGGGCGGGTTGTCGATCTTCAGCGCCGCGGGCTCGGCCTCCTCGCCCTGCAGCACCGCGATCATCTCGTCGTGGACGATCTTGACGACCTGCTGGCCCGGGGTGACGGATTTCAGCACCGCCTGGCCGGTGGCCTTGTCGCCCACGCGCTTGATGAAGGACCGCGCGACCGGCAGCGACACGTCGGCCTCCAACAGCGCGGTGCGCACTTCGCGCAGCGCCGCCTGGACGTCCGCCTCGGTCAGCGCGCCCTTGCCTGTCAGCTTTTCGAGCGTCGAGCCCAGCCGTTCGGACAGTGCCTCGAACATCGTCGTCCCTTCCCTGGCCACGCGTTGTCCCATCGACATGGGCATGGGCGGCCAGCACCAAAAGCGCCGGTGGGCGAACACTCGCTGACCGGCGTGGCCGCGGCGTTACGGGTTGGCAGCGGCGCTGTCAAGCGGCCGGGCCGCGCGCGCCTGCGCGGTCGGTCGCAGTGTCAGGCTGGGGCGTTAGGCTGGAGCGTCGGGCTGGGGCGTCGGGCTGGGTCGTTGGGCCGGGGCGTCAGGCTGGGGCGTCGGGCTGGGGCGTCGGGCTGGGGCGTTAAGCCGGGGCGTCGGGCTGGGGCGTCGGGCTGGGGCGTCAGGCTGGGGCGCCCACCGGGGCCTGCCAGGCCCTGTCGCGCACCGGCAGGTGGACCAGCGCCGAGACGACGCCCAGCACGATGGCGGCGTACCACATGTACTCGTAGGTCCCGAACGCGTCGTACACCCGCCCCCCGATGTAGACGCCGAAGAAGCTGCCCACCTGGTGGCTGAGGAACACGAAGCCGTACAGCGTGGCCAGCGCCCGGGTGCCGAACATCGTGGCCACCAGCGCCGAGGTCAGCGGCACCGTCGACAGCCACAGCATCCCGAAGATGCCGGAGAACACGATCACCGTCAGCGGCGTGGTCGGGATCGCGATGAAGACGGCGATCACCACGGCCCGCAGCGCATAAATCGCCGACAGGATGTAGGGTTTCGGAAAGCGCGCGCCGAGCTGCCCCGCGACCAGGGTGCCCACGACGTTGGCCCCGCCGATGATCGCCAGCGCCGTGCCGCCCAGCGCGACCGAGCCGCACATGTCGTAGATGTAGGTCGGCAGGTGCACGGTCATAAAGGCGATGTGAAAGCCGCAGACGAAAAAGCCCAGCGCCAGCAGCACATAGGACGGGTGGCCCACCGCGCGGCGCAGCATCTCGCCCAACGGCACCGCCGGCTCGGCCGCCGCCGGCGCGGTGCCCCGGCGCGCCGGTGTCATGATCGGGATGGCCAGTGCCATGGGCAGCAGCAGCAGCGTCATGACACCCATCGTCGTCTGCCAGCCATAGGCGACGGTCAGCCAGCTTGCCAGCGGCGGCAACGTGACCTGGCCAAAGGCGCCGAGGGCCGCGGTCAGACCCATCGCTTGGGCGCGCCGCGCTTCGGGCACGGCGCGGCCGACGACGGCCAGCACGATGCCGAAGGCGGTGCCCGAGACGCCGGCGCCGACCAGCAGGCCCGCGCCGAGGTGCTGCATCATCGGCGTCGTGCTCACCACCGTGGCGACCATGCCGAGCGCGTAGCAGCCGAGCCCCAGCCACAGCGCGCGCCGGTCGCCATAGCGGTCGGCGATCAGGCCGAACAGCGGCTGGGCCAGCCCCCACACCATGTTCTGGATCGCGATGGACAGCGAGAACACGGCGATCGGCCAGCCGAACGTCTGGGACACCGGGTCCAGCACGATGCCGAAGGTCGCGCGCACGCCGAAGCTGAGCGCCAGCACCACCGCCGCGGCGGCGATGATCGCCGTGGTCGGGTCGATGCCGCGGGGATGCGGCGCAGCGGTATCGGCGGGGGGCGCCATGGGTGTCTCCTGAGCGGTGCCTAGAAACAGCGCACCGCGGCGCCCGGCGCAAGGGGCGGGTCGCGTTGCAGGTCGCTATTCTTTCGTGGATGCCGCGCGGGGCATCCGGCATAACGGGCGCGCGAGCGGGCCGGCGGAGCGGGCCCGAGGGACAGGCCGCCAGGATCGGGCCTCGACCGGGCACTGCATGGGCGTGCTTGGCGGGCCTTCCCCAGCCCGGACACGCCACCGACCGCAGGGAGCGCGATGCCCGACGCCACGCCGCAGATCGAGCTGCCGGACCCCGCGCGCGGGCCGATGCCGCGCTATCGCGCACTGGTCGCCGCGGGCGAGATCCGGGCCGACAGCGCACAGCGGCTGGCGGCCGAAAAGCTGCAGCTCTTGCACATGCGCCTCGGCGACTACCGCCCGGCCCAGGGCAAGCGGGTCGCGCGCGGCTGGTTCGGTTTCGCCCGCGGCGCGCCGCACAAGCAGGTCCAACTGACGGGGCTGTACCTGTATGGCGGCGTCGGGGCGGGCAAGTCGATGCTGATGGACCTGTTCTTTGCGGGCGCGCCGGTCAGCCCCAAGCGCCGCGTCCACTTCCACGCCTTCATGCGCGAGGTCCACGCCGGCGTCCACATCGCGCGCGAGAGCAACGTGAGCGACCCGATCGCCGCCGTCGCCGACGAGGTGGCCGAGGGGGCGACGCTGCTGTGCTTCGACGAGCTGCAGGTCAGCGACATCACCGACGCGATGATCCTGGGCCGGCTGTTCGAGGCGCTGTTCGCGCGCGGCGTCGTGGTCGTCGCGACGTCCAACCGCCCGCCGGACGATCTCTACAAGAACGGGCTCAACCGCGACCTGTTCGTGCCGTTCATCCGGCTCTTGAAGGAGCGGGTCGAACTGGTCGAGCTGGTCGCCGAGGCCGATTATCGGCTGGGGCGCGAGGGGGTGAGCGGATACCACGCCCCGCTGGGCCCCCGGGCCGAGGCCGAGATGGACCGCGCCTGGGCGGCGCTGACCGAGGGCGGGCCCGAGGCGCCGGTTCGCTTCCAGATCCAGGGCCGCGAGATCGCAGTCGAGCGCGCGGTGGGCCGGATCGGCCGCGCCGACTTCGCCAGCCTCTGCGCCCGGCCGCTGGGTGCCGGCGACTACCTCGAGATCGCGCGGCGCTTCGACATCTTCTTCCTGGACGGCGTGCCGCGGCTCAGCCGCGCGCAGAACAACGAGGCCAAGCGCTTCGTCACCCTCATCGACACGCTCTACGAAAGCGGGACCAAGCTGCACATCTCGGCCGCGGCCGCGCCCGAGCGGCTCTACGAAGCGGGCGAGGGCGCGTTCGAGTTCGAGCGCACCGCCTCGCGTCTCGCCGAGATGACGGTCCAGGGCTAGGCAGGCGACGGCGACGGCGACAGCGACGGGCCGCTTTTCGCCGCTGGGGGGCGCGCTAGCTTGCGCCGCTGGGGCGCGCAGGCGGATCGGGGGCATGGTGCGACAGGGCGAGCGATCGCTGCCGGCTGCCTGCTATGTCTGGTGCGCGAGCGGCGCGCTGGTCTACGGCGCGCTGGCGCTGTGGGCGCTGGGGGTCAAGGACAGCCCCTTTTTCGGATACAATCTCTACGAGACGCTGTGGCTGCGCCTGGCCGAGGAGGGGCGGCTCGACGTGCCGATCCGGGTGATCGGGGCCGAGGGTCACTATCGCCCCGACGGGACGGCGTTCGCCTACAACGGCATGGCGCCGATGGTCACCCGGGCGCTGGCCTGGCCGTTCGTCGACCTGCGCACCCTGTCGCTGGGGCTGCCGACGGTGGTGGCGTTCGGCTGGCTCGGCAGCGTTTTCTACCTGCGCGCCTTTGCCGAGCGGTTGGCGGCGCTCGACGCGCCGCCGGCGCGACGGCGCACGATGCTGCACCTCGTGGCGGCCATGGTGTTCCTGATCGCGCCGGGGCCGCTGCTGATGGCCAACACCGCGCTCTATACCGAGGGGATCGCGGTGGCCTGGGCGATGGGCGGCATCGCGTTCTGGGCGCTGGCGCGGGTGGCGGCCGGGGCGCGCGGCGCCCTGTGGGCCGTGCCGATCGTCGGCGCCGTCGCGGCCGTCACGGTCCATGCCCGGCCGCACGTCGCCATTGTGCTGTACGCGACGACGCTGGCGCTGATGGCGCTGGCGCTGTGGCGCGCCCGGCGGGCGGGGGGCGGGCGGATGCCGCCATGGCAGACGCTGCGACCCGTCGTGCTGACCCTGGCGCTGATGGGTCTGGCGGGCGGGCTGATCCTGGCGGCCAACACCATCCGCGCCGGTTCTCCTCTGGTTCTGTCGGGCGCACCGTCGCCGGGGGCGCTGCAATACGGTTCGGTCTTTTGGCAGTTCGAGGGGCAGACCGAGATCCGCGCACTTACCTGGACCGAGATGGGCACCTTCAACCTGCGCCGCGTACCCGCCAACGCGGTGATCTATGCCGCCGACCACACCGTGGCCTCCAGCCTGCTCAGCCGCGGCGTCTGGACGGCGCAGACCTGGCTGCGCGGGGCGACGGGCGCGGGCTGGGTGCGGGTCGAGCTGCCGCTCTACGGCGCCGCGCTGATCTGGACGCCGTGGCTAGTGCTCGCGGTCGTGGGCGCATGGCGCTGGCTGCGCGGGCAGGCGGGGATGGCCGATCGCGCGGCCGCTGGCGTGCTGGCGCTGTTCTGCCTGGGCGCGGCCGTCTTCATGCTGAGCTACATGACCGTGACGGCACGCTATATGGCCGAGCTTTGGCCGGCGCTGGCGCTGGGGGCGCTGGGGGCGCTGCCGTGGCTGGCGGCAACCTCGGTGCCGAGCCTGACCCGCGGGCTGGGCCTGACGATGGCGGTCGCCGCGGTCTTTATGATCCAGGAGGTGCGGCTTCTGCCCTACAAGCACCGCGCCTCGGACGGGCTGGCCGACTGGACCGTGGCGGGCTGCGAGCTGGTGGCCGCGCGCAAGGGGCTGGCGGCAGACTGGCGCGCACGCGCCTGTGCCGAGCCGCCCTGGATGGCAGGTTCGGTCACCGCCGAGACGCTGGCCGGCGCGCTGGCCGACGCCCGCGCCCGGGCCGACGCGAACTGAGGGGGGTGCCTAGGCCCCGCCGCGGACCGGATCAGAGCGTGCGCTCGACCATCATCTTTTTGATCTCGGCGATCGCCTTGGCAGGGTTCAGGCCCTTTGGGCAGGTCGCAGCACAGTTCATTATGGTGTGGCAGCGATACAGCTTGAACGGATCCTCCAGCGCGTCCAGCCGCGCGCCGGTCGCCTCGTCCCGGCTGTCGATGATCCAGCGATAGGCGTGCAGCAGCGTGGCCGGGCCCAGATAGCGATCGCCGTTCCACCAGTAACTGGGGCACGAGGTCGAGCAGCAGGCGCACATCACGCACTCGTACAGCCCGTCCAGCTTGGCGCGGTCTTCGGGCGACTGCTTCCACTCGTGCTCGGGCGTCGGGGTCTCGGTCTCCAGCCACGGCTTGATCGAGGCGTGCTGCGCGTACCAGTGCGTCAAATCCGGGATCAGATCCTTGATCACCGGCATATGCGGCAGCGGATAGATCTTCACCGTGCCGCGGATCTCGTCCATGCCCTTCAGGCACGCCAGCGTGTTGGTCCCGTCGATGTTCATCGCGCAGGATCCGCAGATCCCCTCGCGGCACGAGCGGCGGAAGGTGAGCGTCGCGTCGACTTTGTTCTTGATCCAAATGATGGCGTCCAGGATCATCGGACCACAGTCATCGAGATCCACAAAATACGTATCGACGCGCGGGTTTTCGCTGGTATCGGGGTCCCAGCGGTAGATCCGGAACTCGCGGACGTTGGTCGCCCCCGCTGGCTTGGGCCAGGTGCGTCCCTTCATCACGCGCGAGTTCTTGGGAAGGGTGAATTCCGCCATCTCGTTACTCCTCCGCCCGTATCAGGCGCCGGGGGGCGCCACGGCCGGCTCGTTTTCCACCAAGACCAAACCAGAATTTTGCGCGTTGGTGAATGCGGTGCGATAGCCCGACCGAACCAGTGCGGCGATCGCATCGTCGCGCCACAGCGGCTGCGCCAGATGCTCGATCAGCACGGCGCGGGGCAGCAGACTGCGCGGCGCTGCGGCCAGAAAGGGCAGCAGCACGCGATCCTCGTAGCCCTCGACATCGATCTTCAGCGCCGAGAGCCGGGCGATGCCGCGCTCGTGCAGGACCGCCAGCAGCGGGCGGACGCGCACCTCGACGGTGTCGTGCCCCGCCAGCAGGCTCTCCTGCCCGGGCGAGAAGGCGGCGGTGCCTTCGGCCTCGCCCAGCGCGTGCTCCAGCACGTGGATCGTGGGTGCGGCCCAGCCGATCGCCTCGCACCATTGGCCGAACAGGCGCACGTTCGAGCGCAGCGCCGCGGCAAGGCGCGCTGCCGGCTCGACGGCCACAACCGGTGCGCCGCCCGACTGTTTGCAGGCCCAGAAGGTAAAGGCCCCCGCGTTGGCGCCGATGTCCAGGAACGCGCCCTCGCGTCCCATGTGGGCGGCGAGAAAGGCGAACTCCTCGGCCTGGTAGCGCTCGCCCGCCAGCAGCATCAGCCGAAAGCTGGACGTCAGGCGCGGGTAGTGGCGCACACAAGCGTCGTGCCAGGGGATGTCGACGGGCCCGGGCCTTGCCCGCTGGATGGCCAGGGCCGCGTGGGCCCTGGCGGCCGAGCGCAGGACCGGCAGGCGCCGGCAGATCTGGATCGCCGCGTTCTGCCGGGGCGTCGGCGTCCAGGCACCCCAGGGCGCGTCCGAAATCTCGGGCATCGGCGCGCGGGCCAGGGTGGCGGGCGCGCGCCCCTTCAGCCAGCGCGTCAGCCGCGCTGCCAGCGAACGTGGCGCGGCCGGCAGTGCGCGGGCGAACTTGGCCGGCCGGTCGCCGGCGGCCCCCATGTCGGCAATGCCCTTGTCGGCGGCGCCCGTGTCGGCGGCCCCCGTGTCGGCGATCCCAGTGTCGGCGACCCCCGTGTCGGCGATCCCTGCGCTCATGCGCGGAGCCCGATAAAGAGCCGCTCGCCGCGGTTCAGCGCGTGGGTCGAGACGTCGGGTTCCGTGGCGCCGAACTCCTCCAGCGCAAAGCCGGCGGCGAGGATGCGCTCGCGCAGATCGCGGCCATAGAAGCGGCGGTGGTCGGGATCGCCGTACAGCCGCTGGCGCGTGGCCGGGTCACGGGCCGCGGGGTCCTCCAGCGTTTCGTCCCAGCCTTCGATGATCGGCACCGTGACCACCAGCCGCCCTCCAGGGGCCAGCACCCGGCGGCATTCGGTCAGCGCGCGGGCATCGTCCACGTGCTCCAGCACATGGTTGGCGATGATCAGATCCTCGGAGCCGTCGTCGCGGGCCATCGCTTCGATATCCAGCGTCAGATCGCTGCCGGGGGCGAGGTCGGCGGTGCGGTAGCGGCAGCCCTGCCGCGCCATCAGCGCGCCCACCGTCGCCTCGGCGGCGAAATGCAGCACGCGCAGGCCCGGCTTCAACGCGGCATGGCGGGTCAGCCACAGCCACATCAGCCGGTGACGCGGGCGGCTGTCGCACGACGGGCACCAGGTCCCGATCTTGTGGCGCACCGGGCTGAACGGGCCGCGGTAGCAGCAGATCGGGCAGGTCGCGGGTTCGGCGGCCGCTGCCGCCGCGGCGAACCACGCCGTGGCCCGGGCCAGCCGGAAGGCATGCAGCGCGTCGATCTCGTCGGCCGATCGCGCTCCTGCCGGGCCGGCTGCCGGGCGCGCCGCGCGGGCCGCCGCTGCTTCGCCCCGCATATCCGGCGCCCGGGGTGCATCTCCCGGCACCGGTGCGCCCCCACGACGGGCCCCGTTGGCGGCCCCCTCGGCGGCCCCCTCGGCGGCCTGACCGACGGCGCGGCTCTTGCCGGGGCTGGGGGCGGTGTCGCTCATCTGTCGGGGTACTTGGCCTTGAACGCCACGATCTTGGTGATGAGCTGGTCGCTGGCATAGACCAGTGCCGCAGCGCCGATCCCGGCGGCGATAAAGCTGACGGCCATATCGCTCAGCACGCTTTGCCAGAAGTTGTCGCGCGCTGTCAGCGTGCTGACGGCGAGTGCCCAGAACGCGCCCATTATACCCGCCATGCCGGCGGCTGCGGGGATGGTGATCCGCCGCGACGCGCCCGCCATGGCGGCCTGCAGCGAGACGAAGGAGGCGACGGCGACCGACACGACGATACCCAGCATGGCGTGGTCCTTTCCGGTTCAGGCCCGGGGCGCCGACCTCGGCGCGACGCTCGCCGTGCCGGAGGGTGCCGGGCGCGGTCGAGGCGGGCTGTCGCGCCAGCGTGACGCCTTTGCCGCGCGCGAGACAGGTGGACTTTCGCGCCGTGCCGCTGGGGCCTCTCCGGGTCGCCCCACGCCTGCCGGCGCCCGGGTCGCCCAATGCCCGCCCGGCGCCCGGGTCGCCCAATGCCCGCCCGGCGCCCGGGCCGCCCGATGCCCATCCGGCGCCCGGGTCGCCCGAGGCCCGCCCGGCGCCCGAGCCGCCCGATAGGCATCCGGCGCCCGGACCGCCCGATAGGCATCCGGCGCTCGGGTCGCCTGATACACGTCCGGCGCCCGGACCGCCCGATGCCCGTCCGGCGCCCAGGTCGCCCGATACGCGTCCAGCGCCGGGGCCACACCATACGAGTGAGGCTCCCGGACCGCCCGAACCCCGGCCGGCGCGCGGGTCGCCCGATCCGCGTCCGGCGCCGGGGCCGCCCTATACGCTACAGGCGCGCGGGCCGCCCGATGCTCGGCCGGCGCGCGGGGCGCCCGATGGCCGGCTCGGCCCGGGGCTGCGTCGGTCAGTAGACGCGGGCCTTGGGGGCGATGCGGGCCAGCGGGATACCGCCCTCGTTCTCGCCGGTCAGCGGCTGGGTGTGCACCCCGCGATACCCCAGCGTCACCGAGCCCGTCTCCGAGATCCAGGCCAGCGAGTGCACGCGCCACTGCTTGTCGTCGCGGTCGCTGAAGTCCTCGCGGGCGTGCGCGCCGCGGCTCTCGGTCCGGGCTTCCGCGCCATAGACGGTGGCCAGCGCATTGGGCAGCAGGTTCTCGAACTCCAGCGTCTCCATCAGGTCCGAGTTCCAGATCATCGAGCGGTCGGTGACCTTGATGTCGGCCGAGCGCTGGTGGATCGCCGACACCCGGTCGCAGCCAGATTTCAGCGTCTCGGCCGTGCGAAAGACCGCCGCATCCTCCTGCATCGCGACCTGCAGATCGCCGCGCAGCGCCGCCGTCGGCGTCTCGCCGTCCGCATAGCGCAGGCGGTCGAAGCGATCCATGGCCCGCTCGACCTCCTTGGTGTTGAGATCGGGGATGGCGCTGTCGCGGTCGACGGTCTTGCCCGCGCGGATCGCCGCGGCACGGCCGAACACCACCAGGTCGATCAGCGAGTTCGAGCCCAGCCGGTTGGCGCCGTGCACGCTGGCGCAGCCGGCCTCGCCCACCGCCATCAGACCCGGCACGGTGGCGTCGGCGTCGTCGTCGGTCGGGCGCAGCACCTCGCCCCAGTAATTGGTCGGGATGCCGCCCATGTTGTAGTGCACCGTCGGCAACACCGGGATCGGGTCCTTGGTGACGTCGACGCCGGCAAAGATCTTGGCGCTCTCGCTGATCCCTGGTAGCCGGGCGGCCAGCGTCTCGGGCGGCAGGTGGTTCAGGTGCAGGTGGATGTGGTCCTTGTTCGGGCCCACGCCGCGCCCGTCGCGGATCTCCATCGTCATGCAGCGCGAGACCACGTCGCGGCTGGCCAGATCCTTGTAGGTGGGGGCGTAGCGCTCCATGAAACGCTCGCCCTCGCTGTTGGTCAGGTACCCGCCCTCGCCGCGCGCGCCTTCGGTGATCAGACAGCCGGCGCCGTAGATCCCGGTGGGGTGGAACTGCACGAACTCCATGTCCTGCAGCGGCAGGCCGGCGCGCGCGACCATGCCGCCGCCGTCGCCCGTGCAGGTGTGCGCCGAGGTGGCCGAGAAGTACGCCCGCCCGTAGCCGCCGGTCGCCAGCACCACCACCTTGGCCGAGAAACGGTGGATGTACCCCGTCTCCAGGTCCCAGGCGATGCAGCCGATGCAGGCGCCGTCGTCGCTCATGATCAGGTCGGTCGCGAAATACTCGATAAAGAATTCGGCGTTGTTCTTCAGCGACTGGCCATAGAGCGTGTGCAGGATCGCGTGGCCCGTCCGGTCGGCTGCGGCACAGGTGCGTTGCACCGGCGGGCCTTCGCCATACTCGGTGGTGTGGCCGCCGAAGGGCCGCTGATAGATCTTGCCCGCCTCGGTGCGCGAGAACGGCACGCCATAGTGCTCGAGCTCGTACACCGCCTTGGGCGCCTCGCGGGCCAGGTACTCCATCGCGTCGCTGTCGCCCAGCCAGTCCGACCCCTTGACGGTGTCGTACATGTGCCACTGCCAGTGGTCGGGGCCCATGTTGCCCAGGCTGGCCGCAATGCCGCCCTGGGCCGCAACGGTGTGCGAGCGGGTGGGGAAAACCTTGGTGATGCAGGCGGTGCGCAGCCCCTGCTCGGCCATCCCCAGCGTGGCGCGCAGGCCCGACCCGCCGGCGCCGATGATAACGACATCGTACTTGTGATCGACATAGGTGTAGGACGTCATGGCATATCCTCGGTCCGCGTTCCCGGGGCGTCGCTAGATGACCCGACTTCAGCCTGAAAAGGCGATGCTCATCACGGCGAACACGCCGGCCGTGCCGGCCCCGCCGCACATCAACGTGTTGGCAACCAGCATCGCGACCAGCACGCCCTTGTGGTGCACGTAATCCTCGATCACGACCTGCAGGCCCTGCCAGAGATGGTGAAACGTCACACCGATGAACAGGATCGCCACGATCGCGTGAAACGGCTGGCGATAGAGCGCGATGGCCGCCTCGTGCCCTTCGCCCAGCACGCCGGCGAACGGGATCACGAACAACAGCGTCAGCGGCACCAGGGCGATGCCTGTCAGGTTGATCTGGGTCCAGTGGTGGGTGCCGCCGTGCGCGGTGCCCAGGTTGGCCGCCCGCGACCGTGGGGTCTGGAACGAGGTCTTTGCAGCGTCGGTCACCGAAGCATCCTCCCGCTCAGGCCAGCAGGGCGATGGCGACGGTCGTCACGCCGGTCGCGCCCAGCACGACAAAGCCCGACTGGCGCACCTGGTCGAGTTTGAAGCCGTAGCCGAAATCCCAATAGATGTGCCGGATGCCGCCCAGCAGGTGGTACATCGCGGCCGCTAGACAGCCGAACATCACCAGATCGCCCAGGTACGAGGTCAGCGCCCATTCGGCCCAGCCGAACGCTTCGGCGCCGGTTGCGGCGGCCATGAACCACCAGACCAGCGCCAGCGCGCCGGCGGTGAGGCCGACGCCGGCGGCGCGGAAGAAGATCGACATCGCGCTGTGCAGCTGCGGCTTGTAGATCTGCAGGTGGGGCGAGAGCGGGCGGTTGCCGCGGTTCACGTCGGCCATGGGTCCTCGCGAGCGGGCGCCAGACGTGGCGCAACATTCGTTCGTCGTGATAGCCTTCGCAGGTGCAAACGGCCAGACATCAATGGTCGCACACCCGCGGCGCAGACGGCCAGGGGCGGAATCGCGCAGGCCTAAAGTCTTACGCCCATGGGTCCGCGGGGCGCCCCGTTGCGGGACGCTGCGCCGGGGCGCCCGCCTCAGAGCGGCATCAGCGCCCAGTAGTCGAGGTCCAGAACCACGCCCTCGTCGTACTTGTTCTCCGCCGTCCTCAGCGGGAACTCGGCGGCCGGGCGGTTCTTGAGCGCAACCAGACGCAGACGGATGGCGCCGACGCCGGGGGCTGCGGTCTCGGCCGTGTCCAGCACCTCGGACCAGGCATAGACGGTGTCGCCGGCGAACACCGGGGCTGCGTGGGTGCCGGCATTGATGGCGACGATCGGCTGGGCGTTGGCCAGCCCGTTGTGGCTGAGCCCCCGGGCCAGCGAGATCACATGCCCGCCATAGACCAGCCGCGGTGCGCCGCCCCGCGCGGCCGGGTCGAAGTGCACGCGCGCCGTGTTCTGCCACAGGCGCGTGGCCATCATGTGCTCGGCCTCCTCGACCACGGCACCGTCGACATGGTCGACCCGCTCGCCCACCGCATAGTCGCCCAGCCGGTGCGGGCTGCCCGCTGCGACGGTGTCGTAGGCCGAATAGTCCAGCCCCGGCGGCACGACCAGATCGCCGGCAGCCACCGCTGGCGCGAGCGTGGGCACCGTCGCCTGGGGCGCGGGCGCTGCGGCGTCGCGCTTGCGCACCAGCACCCAGCGCACATAGGCGAGGACCGGTTCGTCGCGCTGGTTGGTGCCGGTCGTGCGCACCCAGACGATGCCGCTTTTGCCCGCCCCGGTCTGGCGCAGACCGATCACGTCCGAGCGCGACGACAGCGTGTCGCCCGGGCGGACGGGGGCCAGGAACCGCCCCTTGGCATAGCCCAGGTTGGCGATGGCATTCAGCGAGATGTCGGGCACCGTCTTGCCGAACACCACATGGAACACGCGGAGCGGGTCGATGGGGCTGGCGCCAAGGCCGACGGCGGCGGCGAAGGTATCGGCGCTGTCCAGCGCAAAGCGGTTGGGATAGAGCGCCGTCGCGAGCGCCCGGTCGGCGGCGGTGACGGTGCGCGGCGTGGCGTGGACGATGGTCTCGCCCAGGACGAAATCCTCGAAGAAGCGGCCGCTGCCGGTTTTCGGGACGGGTGTGGTCATCGCGCTGCCTTTCCGCGGGCCATCGGTGCGGCGGTGGTGGGTCTCGGGCGCCCCGGGCGGGCGCCGCGCGCCCCGATCCTGGGGTCAGGAGACGGCGGCTTCCAGGGCGGCGATCCCCTCGGCCTGGGCGATCAGCCGCTTGGCGGCGGCTGCGTGCAGATTTTCGATGATCTTGCCGTCCACCACGCCGACCCCTTCGCCGCGCGCGACGGCGGCCTCGAACGCCTCGACCTGGGCATGCGCCTCGGCCACCGCTTCGGCCGAGGGGGCGAAGGCGCGGTTGGCAGCGGCCAGTTGCAGCGGATGGATCAGCGTCTTGCCGTCCATGCCCAGCGCGCGACCCTGCGCGCACTCGACCGCCAGCCCCGCCTCGTCGCGGAACGCGTTGTACACGCCGTCCAGCACCGCCTTGCCGTGGGCGCGGGCGGCCAGCACCGTCTGCGCCAGCGCCGGCAGCAGGGGCGCGCGGTCGGCGGACGGGGCGGCCTGCAGGTCGGCCAGCAGGTCGTTGGTGCCCAGCACCAGGCAGGCAAGGCGCGGGTGCGCGGCAATCTCGGCCGCCTTCAGCACGCCCATCGGGGTTTCGATCATCGCCCACAGCGCCAGGTCGATCGACGCGCCCGCCGCATCCAGCGCCCAGGCCGCGGCGTCCATCTGCTCGGCCCCCTCGACCTTGGGCAGCAGCACCGCATCGGCCCGCGCGCCGGCGGCTGCGGCCAGATCGTCGGCGCCCCAGGGCGTGGCGAGGCTGTTGACCCGGATCACCGTCTCGCGCGGGGCATAGCCGCCGGCGGCCAGCGCATCGATGAGCTGGGCGCGCGCGCGTTCCTTCTCGGCCGGGGCGACCGCGTCTTCCAGGTCGAACAGCAGCACGTCGGCGGGCAGGCCCCGGGCCTTGTCCAGAACGCGGGCGCTGGCGGCGGGCATATACAGCGCCGAGCGGCGCGGTCGGGCGGTGGTCATCGCGGCTCTCCGTGCTCGCGCCGGACTGTCCATTGCAGGCGTGGGCGCAGCAACGGGGCAGTGGCTGACCGGGGCGGGGCCATGCTGCGCTGCGGCGTGACATGTTGCATTGCGGCGACGGCGGGCGACAAACGTGGCGCCGGCGTGATCCGGCCCGTCCAGGACCGGGGCAGCGGCTGTCGCGCCGGTCTCGGACTCTGTCTCGGTCTGGGGCAGGCGATACCGTCGTAGCGATATCAAGCGTCTCGGCCGCCAGGGCCTGCCGCGGGACGGGTTCGCGCCGGTCCGCGGACGCGACGATGGAAGGGGCTGCCACGTCTCGGCGATGGCTTGTAAACGCTGACATCCGGTGGCAAGCCGCCACCGCGCCCGCGTCGATCCCACCCTGCGGGCGGATATCCACGACGGAGGACGCAATGGCCAGACGGAAGATCGCGCTGATCGGCGCGGGTCAGATCGGCGGTACGCTTGCGCATCTCGCTGGGCTCAAGGAGCTGGGCGATATCGTCCTTTTCGACATCGCCGAGGGCACGCCGCAGGGCAAGGCGCTGGACATCGCCGAAAGCGCGCCGGTCGACGGTTTCGACGCGGCCATGAAGGGCACCAACGACTATGCCGACATCGCGGGCGCCGACGTCTGCATCGTGACCGCCGGCGTGCCGCGCAAACCGGGCATGAGCCGCGACGATCTGTTGGGCATCAACCTCAAGGTCATGCGCGCGGTCGGCGAGGGGATCGCCAAGCACGCGCCCGACGCCTTCGTGATCTGCATCACCAACCCGCTGGACGCGATGGTCTGGGCGCTGCGTGAGTTTTCGGGCCTGCCGCGCGAAAAGGTCGTCGGCATGGCCGGCGTGCTGGACAGCGCGCGCTTTCGCTATTTCCTGGCCGAGGAATTCGAGGTGTCGGTCAAGGACGTCTCGGCCTTCGTGCTGGGCGGGCACGGCGACACGATGGTGCCGCTGGTGCGCTACTCGACGGTCGGCGGCATCCCGCTGCCCGATCTGGTGCAGATGGGCTGGTCGACGCAGGACAAGCTGGACGCCATCGTGCAGCGCACCCGCGACGGCGGGGCCGAGATCGTGGGCCTGCTCAAGACCGGCTCGGCGTTCTACGCCCCCGCCGCCTCGGCGATCCAGATGGCCGAGAGCTATCTCAAGGACCAGCGCCGCGTGGTGCCGGCCGCTGCGTGGGTCGAGAGCGCCTATGGCCTCAAGGGTCTGTATGTCGGGGTTCCCGTCGTGATCGGTGCCGGCGGCGTGGAGAAGGTGATCGAGATCGCGCTCGACAAGGACGAGCAGGTGATGCTCGACAAATCCGTCGCCGCGGTCGAGGGCCTGGTCGCCGCCTGCAAGGGCATCGACGAGAGTCTGGCGAGCTGACAGCGGGTCGGGCCCGCTGACGCACGGCCGGGCCTCGACCGGCTGCCCAGGGTCGCGCAGGCTGTGCCCTGCCATCGGGCGAGGGAGGGCGAGGATGCGGATCGCGGCGGTTTTGGCGGTCTGGACCGCGGTGCTGGGCGCGTCCGCAGGGGCACAGACGGCCGGGCCGGACGGTGCCCCAGCGCTTGAGGCCCATCCGGTTTCGGCCTTGGTCGCCGAGCGCGGGCTGAGTGCTGCGATGGCCACCCTGGACCCTGCGGTGGAGGCGGATGCCTTCGCGCTGGGCGCCTTGCGGTTCCTGGCGGGTGTCGAGCGTGGGCTCGCCACGCGCTGGGCCAAGAACATCGGCGGTATCGGCAGCCTGCCGCTGTTCCGCGTGCCCATCGCCACCAACCCCGCGCCCGAACCCTTTGCGCCCGGCGACGTCGCCGCGCTGTTTGACCAACTGAGCGCCGACATGGCCGCCGCGCGCGCCGTGCTGGCGCCGATCCAGGGCGAGGTCGCGCTGGTGCTGGATCTGAACGACCTCTGGTTCGACATCGACGGCGACGGGCAACGTGGCCCCGGCGAGGACGCCGCGCTGTTGACCGGCGGGCGGGGCGAGGGGCCGCTGCTGGTGCGCTTCGACACCGCCGACCGCCATTGGTTGATCGGCTATACGCATCTGCTGGCGGCGTTTTCCGAGCTGGTGCTGGCCTTCGACCCGACCGACGCCATTGCCGCCGTGGGGGCCGACCGCGCCGCGCTGGCCCCGTTCGCCAGCGACCGCCCGATGCTGACCGGCAGCGACGATGCGGCGCTGTTCGACTATCTGGCCATCGTGCGCGCGGCGCTGGACCAGCCGCCGGACGCGGCGCGGCTGGCCCAGGCCGTGGCCGACCTGCGCGCCACGATCGCCGCAAGCCGCGCCTTCTGGACCGCCGTCGCGGCCGAGGACGACGATCTGGCAGAATGGATCCCGTCGGACACCCAGACCGCGGCGCTGGGGCTGACGTTTCCGCCCGGCACGGGCACGGCGTGGCTGGGCTTTCTGGCCGAAATCGAGGCGATGCTGGACGGCCGCCTGCTGGTGCCCCACCCGTTTATGGCCGAGGACGCTGGCATCGATCTTGCGACCTATGCGGCGGACCCGCGCCCTATCGATATCCTGTCCTGGCTGCACGGGCGCGGGGCGCTGCCGTACCTCAAGCGCGGCGAGGTCATGTCGGCCGCCGCCTGGGACGCGTTCCAGCGCCTGGTCGGCCGGCGCGACGCGTTCCTGTTCGCCGCGATCCTGAATTGAGGCCCTTCCCCGGCGGCCCCTCCCCGGCGATCCGTGTGGGGCCCGGTTGCTGGGCCCGGTTGCTGGGCCCGGTTGCTGGGCCCGGTGCTGGACCTTCGTTGCAGGCGCTGACGGTTGCCCGGTGCCGGGGCTGCGGCTACACGGAATGCGTTTCCAAGCGCCGCCCCCGGTCGACCGACCGCAGGCGGCGTTTGCCCGCCACCACGGGCGTCCGCCCTTCCTGCCATCCGGCGCGTGCGGCGCGCCCAGCCACACATAGGGTTCCGGCGCGATGAACATCCACGAATATCAGGCCAAGGAAATCCTGCGCCAGTACGGCGCGCCCGTCTCGCGCGGCATCGCCGTTCTGGACGCGGCCAACGCCCGCAAGGCGGTCGAGGAGCTGGGCGGCCCGGTCTGGGTGGTGAAGGCGCAGATCCACGCCGGCGGCCGCGGCAAGGGCCACTTCAAAGAGAGCGAGGCCGGCGAAAAGGGCGGCGTGCGCATCGCCACCGGCGAGGACGACGCCGTCGCCTGTGTCGAACAGATGCTGGGCCGCACCCTGGTCACCCACCAGACCGGCCCCGCCGGCAAGCAGGTGGGCCGCATCTACCTGGAGGAAGGCGCCAAGATCGAGAAGGAGTTCTACCTCTCGCTGCTGGTCGACCGCGAGACCTCGGCGGTCTCGTTCATCGCCTCGACCGAGGGCGGCATGGACATCGAGGAGGTGGCCGCCGAGACGCCCGAGAAGATCGTCACCTTTTCGGTCGACCCGGCCACGGGCGTGTCGGCCTACCACGGTCGCAAGGTCGCCAAGGCGCTGGGGCTGGAGGGGCAGGCCGCCAAGGACTGCATCAAGCTGGTGGCAACCCTCTACAAGCTGTTCGTCGAAAAGGACGTGGCGCTGGTCGAGATCAACCCGCTGATCCTGACGGGCGAGGGGCGGCTGGTCTGCCTGGACTGCAAGATGAACTTCGACAGCAACGCGCTCTATCGCCAGAAGGACGTGCTGGCGCTCCGCGACGAGAGCGAGGAGGACAGCAAGGAGCTCGAGGCCTCGAAGTTCGATCTCAACTACATCGCGCTGGACGGCGAGATCGGCTGCATGGTCAACGGCGCGGGCCTGGCCATGGCGACGATGGACATCATCAAGCTCTACGGCTCGGAGCCCGCGAACTTCCTGGACGTGGGCGGGGGCGCGACCAAGGAGAAGGTGACCGAGGCGTTCAAGATCATCACCTCGGACCCACAGGTGAAGGGCATCCTGGTCAACATCTTCGGCGGCATCATGCGCTGCGACGTGATCGCCGAGGGCGTGATCGCCGCGGTCAAGGAGGTCGGGCTGAGCGTCCCCCTGGTCGTGCGGCTGGAAGGTACGAACGTCGAGCTCGGCAAGGAGATCATCAATAGCTCGGGCCTGGACGTGATCGCCGCCGACAACCTGGCCGACGCCGCCGCCAAGATCGTCAAGGCGGTCAAGGGCTGATCCGCGTGCCGGGACCGGCCGTGGCGGCGCGGGGGCGTTAGCGCCATGACCGACGAGAGCGGGCTGCGCAATCTGATGACGTCGATGGTGGACGAGGGGCTGAAACGCCTCGACACGGGCGGCACGTTCCTGGATTTGCTGCGTGAGCAGCCGGCCGATGCCGTGCAGCGCGAGCACACCGACCGCGACGGCTTCCATTTCTTCACCTTCGGCAATCATCCGATCATGGTGGACACCGACGGCTGGACGCTGCGCATCCAGTGTCTCGGCGTCAGCGTGGACGACATCGCCGTGGAGGTGATGCAGGTTCTGCGACACCACGATCCCGGCGCGCGCTACGACCGGACCATCCCGCGCCCGCGCATCGCCAACGAGGGAAAGATATGGCACGGTAACCGCTGTATCGGCGTTTGCGTGCGCTCCCAACCGGTGCCCATCGGCAAGGATGTCGGCGACTGGCGCGACGGGACGGTGGTCATCCTCAGCGTTTTGGACAATGGCGGCCGGACGGTCGAGCGGAGCCGATTTTGAGCGCCGCGGTCGGCCCGTGGGGGGAGGTATGCGATGCAGGCACTCGGCGACATCGCCAGCACTGCGATGGCGCTGGGCGACGCCTGGCTGGCCGTGTTGAGCGCGGTCTGCCTGATGGCGCTGCTGGTCGTCGCCTACGGGCTGCTGACGGGGAGCGACGCGCGCTCGGCATCGGTCACGGCGACGGGGGTGCCCTGCATGTCGACCGTGCTGCTGCTGACCTGGCTGGGGTCCGAGACGCCAGGGCTGGCCGATCTGGACGGCTTCGGCCCATCGGCGCTGTTCGTGCTGGGCGCCTGGGCGGTCGGCATCATGGCGCTGGGCGGGCTGTTGGGGTTCTGGCTGCTGGTGCTTACCCGCCGCTTTCTGGGGCGGGACGATGGCATGGGCGGCGGCGATACGGGTGGCGGCGGCATGGGAGGTGGGGGTATGGCGGGGCGATGATCGTCAGCCACCGTCACCGCTTCATCTTCCTGCGCACCGAAAAGACCGCCGGCACCTCGCTGTTCGAGGCGCTGCTCTCGCTGCTGGGCCCCGAGGATCTGGTCGCCGACATGGCCCGCCCGGCCTGGGCGCGCTACTCGCCCATCCACCATGGCGCGCTGAAGCGCACGATCCCCGATCTCTTCGGCCTGCACGTCCACGCCACGGCGGCGCAGGCGCGGCGGGTCCTGGGGCGCCGGGTGTTCGACGGCTACTTCAAGTTCGCGGTCGAGCGGAACCCGTGGGATCGCCAGCTCAGCCTCTACCACCACCGCTGTTGGAAGACCGGGCGGACGCCGAACTTCGAGGCCGACATGGCCAGCCGCTGGTACCGCAACACCGAGTATTGCCGGCTGAACAACTGGGCCATGTACGCGATCGGCAACAGCGTCGTGGCCGACCGGGTGCTGCGCTACGAGACGCTGGGCGGCGAGCTGGAGCGGCTCTGGGCCGTTCTGGGCGTGACACCGCCCGACATGCCGCGCCGGCGGGCCGAGTATCGCGCGGCGCGCCCCCACTACAGCCATGCCTACGGCCCTGCCTCGCGCGCGCTGGTCGCCCGCTGGTACGGGCGCGAGATCGCAGCACTCGGCTATCGCTTCGAAACCGGTCCCGCCGCCGGCGCGGACGGAACCCCGCCAAACCCCCACGATCCTGCGGCCCCATTCGCCGCCTTTGACGACGCGTAGGAGGAGCCCGCATGGCCGTTCTCGTCGACGAAAACACCAAGGTGATCTGCCAGGGCTTCACCGGCAGCCAGGGCACCTTCCACAGCGAGCAGGCCGTGGCCTACGGCACCCAGATGGTGGGCGGCGTGACCCCCGGCAAAGGCGGCACCACGCACATCGGCCTGCCGGTGTTCGACACGGTCGGCGAGGCGGTCGCGGCGACCGGCGCCAACGCGAGCGTGATCTACGTGCCCCCGCCCTTTGCCGCCGACGCGATCCTGGAGGCGCTGGACGCCGAGGTCCCGCTGATCGTGTGCATCACCGAGGGCATCCCGGTGATGGACATGATGAAGGTCAAGCGGGCGCTCGCCGGCTCGGCCAGCCGGCTGATCGGGCCCAACTGCCCGGGCGTGATCACGCCCGATGCCTGCAAGATCGGCATCATGCCCGGACACATCCACAAGCGCGGGCGCGTCGGCATCGTCCGCCGCTCGGGCACCCTGACGTATGAGGCGGTGGCCCAGACCACGGCGGCGGGCCTGGGGCAGAGCACGTGCATCGGCATCGGCGGCGACCCGATCAAGGGGATGGAGCATATCGACGCGCTGGAGCTGCTGCTCGGCGACGACGAGACCGACGCGATCATCATGATCGGCGAAATCGGCGGCTCGGCCGAGGAGACGGCGGCCGAGTTCATCGGGGCCGAGGCCAAGGCCGGCCGGGCCAAGCCCGTCGCGGGCTTTATCGCCGGGCGCACCGCGCCGCCGGGCCGTCGCATGGGCCACGCGGGCGCCATCATCTCGGGCGGCAAGGGCGGCGCCGAGGACAAGATCGCGGCGATGGAGGCGAACGGCATCGTCGTCGCCGACAGCCCCGCGAGCCTGGGCGAGGCGCTGCTGAAGGCGATGGGCCGCTAAGCGGCGCCGGGCGCCGGGTCACTCGCCACACCGTGCGCGCTGGGATCGGCGGGGCCCCGGCCCCTCCCTTGCACGACCGAAAACCCAGCCAGACCCAGCCCGACGCTGCGGCAGACAGGCCACAGCCGAGGCAGTCGCTCGACTGCGGCCGGACTTAGGGCGCGCCGCCGGGCGTCGGTCGCGCTACAACCGCGCGCATTGGTAAGACTGGGGAGAGCGAGGATGTTCGAAGCCGTTGGGAGCTGCTTCAGCAAGTACGTGGTGTTCTCGGGGCGCGCAAAGCGGCCCGAGTACTGGTGGTTCTATCTGTTCAACGTTCTGGTTTCGGTGGTGCTGAACATCCTGTCGTTGGCCGCGCCGCTGCTGGGCATCCTGGGCCTGCTCTACAGCCTGGGGACGTTTCTGCCGACGCTGGCGGTCACCTGGCGGCGCATGCACGACATCGGTCGTCCGGGGTATCACGGGCTGCTGGTGCTGCCGGTCGCGGTGCTGGCTGGCGTCGGCTTTGCCATCAACGAAGTGGTGGGCGGTATCCTGGCGCTGCTCGCCGTGGTCGCCGCGATCGTGGTTCTCGTCTGGCTCGCCTCGCCCAGTCAGCCCGGCGCCAACGAGTACGGCGGCGAGGACGTGGTCAAGCACTTCTGACCGCCGCCCGAAGCCCGACGAACGACGAACGACACCCGGGGTTCCTGGATCCCTGAGATGCAGGACACCGGGGCACGCTGCGGCCCCGGGCATCGCATTTGGCGCTCGGCCGAGCCTGCCCCGCGGATCGCGGTGCGGGCCCAAACGCCTCGTCCGCACCGACCGCGATATCGCCCCGGGTTCCCGGCGGCCCGTCGGCGCCTGCGGATCGCGGCCGGCGCCGCCGTTACCGGCGCGGTCGCCACGTGCACAGTCTTCTTTAGTGTCCCTCTGTCACGGGGATTTGCGCCTTTCGCGGGCTGTTCAGGCCTCCGGCAAGGGCGTATGTCATATGGGACTCTCATCCACCTGATGGGATCGCCAGAGCCACACCCGACAGGCCGACGAGGACGCCATGGCCAAGGACACCTCCGACAACGCGTCGATGCACGAGAGCTCGTTTCTGCAGGGCCACAACCAGGCTTACGTCGAGCACCTCTATGCCGCATGGGTGGCCGACCCCGCGGCGGTAGATCCGTCTTGGGCCGCGTACTTCGCGGGGCTGGCGGACGATCAGCTGGCCATCCGCGAAGAGGCCCAGGGCGCGCCCTGGGCCCGCGCCGACTGGCCGCCGACTGCGAACGGCGAACTGGTGGCGGCGCTGGACGGGCAGTGGGACACGATCCCCGGCCCGGTGGCCAAGGTCGCCAAGGAAACCGCCAAGAAGGTCGCCGCCAAGGCCGATGCCGCGGGCAAGGCGCTGGATGCCGCGTCGCTGCGCAAGGCGGTGCTCGATAGCATCCGGGCGATCATGTACATCCGCTCGTTCCGCTCGCGCGGGCACCTGGGCGCCGATCTCGACCCGCTGGGGCTGGTCGGGCGCAAGGACCACCCCGAGTTCGCGCCGTCGTTCTTCGGCTTCGGCGAAGCGGATCTGGACCGGCCGATCTTTATCGACAAG